>JAYWEG010000326.1:0-2609 GCA_043779445.1 Bacteroidota bacterium | reverse complement strand
CAACATCCGAAGACAAATTCCTCACTATCGACAAAGATTATGCTATTGAAACACTAAACAGAAATTTATTGAAACGACTGGAAATCGCATCGTAAATTTTTTTAAAATTTTTAAAAGCCGTTCGAGAGAATGGCTTTTTTTTGATATTAATTTAATGTATTTTTTAATTGTCATAATTATAGATTTTTTGCAACTCAAATTTTAATATTTAATTTTGAAGTAAATTAAATTTTATGAAGAATTCTCTGTTTTTCTTTTTATTACTTTCAACAATTTGTATTTTTTCTCAAAGTTCAAAATTGTTAAGTTATAAAAAATATATTTTACTTCAAGAAAAAGTAAGAGTATTATCAGGAACAAATCTCGACAGTTCATTTGTTTATGCAAATCAAATAGAAAAATCAGAAAATGAAATTCACAAAGTTTTTCATTCGGAGCTAAATCCTATTTGTATCAATTAAAAAATATTAGCATTGCATCAAAAAAATTTTACAATAAAAAAATATTGTAATCAAAAAAACTTGCAAATAAAAACATCATTTAATACTTTTGAAATCAAAAATATAAAAATAAAATATCATGTCAGAACCAACATCTACACCAATCCCAGCAAACCCCGGGTCGAACAAGTATCAAAATTTAGACGATTATATTAGAGCAGCCAACACGGCGCTTGCCAATTCCTCTGATCCAGAAATTGCTCCATTATTAGCCAACAGAAGTTATACGGCAACAGTAATCAATCAAAAATTAGCAGACTTGGCACTTTTAAAAGATCTTGTATTAGCACAAGTTAAAGAATATGGCGACCAGTATCAAGCCACCGATGACTACAACAAATCTGTAGCGTTACTCCACCCAGAGTACATCAATAATTTATTAATAGCACGAATTGTTTTTAAAGATAATGTAGCGGCAAAAACCACCTTAGCTCTCAATGGCTCTCGCAAAAGAGCCACAAGTAGTTATTGTAGACAAGCAGAATTGTTCTACAAAAATGCAATCGAGAACGCGGATTACAAGGCAGCATTAGCCGTTAGAGGCGTTACAGAAACCGAATGCAAACAGGCAAAACAGGTTATGAAAATTTAACAGTTATAGCAGCAAAACAAGCAAAAGAAACAGGCGAGGCACAACAAGCCACTGCAAGTAGAGATGCTGCTGTTGATGCTTTTGCTGCTTGGTATAGCGATTTCAAAGCCATTGGCAAAATTGCACTCATGAATAAACCACAATTGCGAGAAAAATTAGGCTGGATTGAGTAATTTTTGTTTTAAATCATATAAGAAAAGCGGTGTTGACCGCTTTTTTTTATGTTTACTCAAAAAAAATTACTTTGTGCCATGCAGAAATGACTTGGAGCATAAAAAAATAGCTTTGTACCACGCAGAAATGGGTTTGTATCATGCAGAGATGACTCGGAGCATAAAAAATAGCTTTGCACCACGCAGAAATGGGTTTGTATCATAAGGAAATGGCACGGAGCATAAAAAAATGAATTTGCAAAACGCAGAAATGAGTTTGTATCATGAGGAAATGGCACGGAGGGTAAACATCATTATATTGTGTAAACCCAATAAACATAATACCTCCTAGAATTTGTCTTTAAACATTGCCATTAATTTATCAACAGATTCTTTATCTGGAAGTACTAAAACAACATTATTATTTATTGGACTATCAGTATTTATTTGTTTATTAAAATTGATTTCGACTTTTGATATTTTATTTTTAAATAAATCTTGAATTTCTACCTCAAAAATTTCTGCGATTTTTGGTAAATGATCCGATTTAATATCGTTTGCTTCACTTTCCCAGTTAGCATAGGTATTTTTATCTACACCTAACATGTCTGCAATGTTTTGTTGAGAATATTTAGTTTTGCTTCTTAACTTTTTGATATCAGCACCAACTCCCATATTTCTAATTTTTAACAAATATATACAAATACCCAAAAAGTTAGGTGTTTTTTGCATAACTTTTTTTAGATGTCTAAAACATGATTTGTTTAGTTTTGAAAATAATTAAAAGTATTCTTACAATGTTTAAATTGGTTAAGTCGACGTAACTTTTTGATGTTTAAAAATGCTTTAATTAAAAATCAATGTATAATATTAAATTTAAAACTTATGAAAAAGTTAGAAGATTTCAAAGCAAAAAAAATTGAATTGAAAACCATCTATGGTGGAAAAATGAGAGCTGGGACAACATTTCAATGCGGAACATGCACACTTAGCACAGGTTGTGAAGATGGTCCAGATACTGAGCAAGACATTTAATTTTTAATAAACTTAGTGTTTGTTAAATCAAACACTAAGTTTAATCTTTTTTTTTACAAAATATTTGCAAATCATAATCTTTGTTATGCAATTAAATTAAATTTTTTATGATTTTAATTTTGAGTACACCTTTCGATGGTGATACACTCGCAGTAATCGATTGGTTAAAACTAAAAAAAGTTGATTTTTTTAGATTAAATGATGAAGATTTAATATCTGGAAGCGTTGAATTTAATCATAACATAATAGATATTAATAATTCTTATATAATTCAAAATAACAAAAAAATCATTTTTAAAGACGTTAAAATTGTATGGTTTAGAAAATTTG
>JAYWEG010000325.1:0-2616 GCA_043779445.1 Bacteroidota bacterium | reverse complement strand
AAACAACTATTTTTGTCTTTTATTATTCTCTAAAAAATAAATGTTAAAAAAAATCCTAAACAAATTCGAAACTCTAGTGGTTTATGCTCAAAGTAAACTATCAGAAAAACAATTCATTTTTTTATCGAGTGTTTTAGTTGGGATTTCTGCTGCTTTTGCAGTAATTGTACTAAAAACTTTCGCACATGCTGTTTTTTCGTTCGCAACATATGTAAACGCTATTTTGAAATTGAGTTTCATTAATAGTATTTTACCAATTATTGGAATAGTTCTAACAATTATCGTCATAAAAAATGTTTTGGGCGGCACAATCGAAAAAGGAACTTCTCAAATTTTGTTTGCGGTAGCAAAAAAAGCAAGTATCATTCCTGCAAAACAAATGTATGCCCAAATCATAACAAGTTCGTTAACAGTTGGTTTAGGAGGCTCAGCAGGTTTAGAAAGTCCAATTGTAATTACTGGTGCAGCCTTTGGATCCAACTACGCTCAAAAATACAAATTGAGTTACAAAGATCGAACTTTACTTATTGGTTGTGGTGTTGCAGCAGGAATAGCCACAGCGTTTAATGCACCAATTGCTGGAGTTTTGTTTGCCATCGAAGTTTTACTAGTTGATGTAAGTATATCTGCTTTTACGCCTATTATGATAGCTGCAGCAACGGGAGCATTAATTTCTGCAATTGTTTTAGATGATAGCATTTTACTAAATTTTAAACAACAACAAAGTTTCAATTATCATAATGTTCCGTTTTATATAATGTTGGGAATTTTTACAGGATTTATTTCTGTATATTACATTCGGAATTTTGAAAGAATCGAACATTTTTTTGAAAAATTAAAATTTTCTCCTTTCAAAAAAGCACTTTTTGGATCCTCGATTTTGGCTCTAATTATATTTATTTTTCCCACACTTTTTGGAGAAGGTTATGAGAGTATCAAAACACTCTCAGACATTGATCCTGGAAAAATATTAGAAAATACACTTTTTAAAGATTTTAGAAATAACAATTGGGTTTTACTTATTTTTGTAGGTTTAACAATGATGTTGAAAGTTTTTGCAACAGGAATCACAATTGGAAGTGGCGGAAATGGAGGAAATTTTGCGCCTTCGCTTTTTATGGGTTCGTATGTTGGATTTTTCTTTTCTAAATTTTTAAATCTCACCGGATTAACAAAATTACCTGTTAGTAATTTTACCTTGGTTGGAATGGCAGGGATTTTAGCCGGATTATTTCATGCTCCTTTGACCGCAATTTTCTTAATTGCAGAAATTACTGGTGGCTACAACCTCATGATTCCGCTTATGATTGTTTCGTCAATTAGTTTTGCAATTTCAAAACGATTCGAAAAACATTCCATGGATGTGAAAAATTTAGCCAAAAAAGGTCATGCTTTCACCAGTAATAAAGATTTGAATATTTTGTCAACTTTAGACACAAATTCCATTATTCAAACAGATTATCTTACACTTTCTCCAAATGAAAATTTAGAAAAATTAGTTGATTTAATTTCACATTCCAATCAAATCTTTTTTGCCGTTGTCAATAACGAAAAAGAGTTTGTTGGCATCATTCATTTTGATGATGTTCGAGAAATTATTTTTAATTCTTTCAAAGTAAAATATTCCTATATTTATGAAATCATGACAAAACCAATTGATTTCATCAATCCAAATGATTCTATGGAAACGGTCATGAACAAGTTCGAAACCAGTAAAGCCAATATTTTACCTGTTATAAAAAGTGGGAAATACAATGGTTATATATCAAAATCAGCTGCTTTAGAAGCCTATAGAACTAAATTGAAATCGATGTCGATTGAATAAATATATTTAACAAATTCTTACTTATTCAACTTCATAAGAACAAATCAAAATCCTATCTTTGCTTTTTAATTTTTTATGCTAGATTCAGACAACAATATCGAGGTTCAAGGCGCTCGCGTTCATAATCTCAAAAATATAGACATCTCTATTCCTCGTGAAAAACTGGTTGTAATCACTGGACTTTCTGGTTCAGGAAAATCGTCTTTGGCCTTTGACACTATTTATGCTGAAGGACAACGTCGTTACATCGAAACTTTTTCGGCTTATGCCAGACAATTTCTTGGCGGATTAGAACGACCAGATGTTGATAAAATCGATGGACTTTCGCCTGTAATTGCTATTGAGCAAAAAACAACTTCCAAATCGCCACGTTCTACAGTTGGAACTATAACTGAAATTTACGATTTCTTGCGTTTGTTATTCGCTCGTGCTGGCGATGCATACAGTTACAATACTTGCGAAAAAATGGTTTCGTACAATGACGAACAAATTAAAGATTTGATTACTAGCAATTTTCTAGGCAAAAGAATCAATATTTTGGCACCAGTAATCCGAGCCAGAAAAGGACATTATGCAGAATTATTTCAACAAATTGCAAAGCAAGGTTTCTTGAAAGTTCGCATCAATGGCGATGTAAAAGATATTACGGCCGGAATGAAACTCGATCGCTACAAAACCCACGATATCGAAATTGTTATTGATAGAATTGCCGTTGATGAAAGCGAAGAAATAGCCAAAAGATTGTCCGAAAGCATTAAAACTGCCATGTATCATGGCGAAAATGTGTTGAT
>JAYWEG010000324.1:0-2618 GCA_043779445.1 Bacteroidota bacterium | reverse complement strand
CTAGTAAATCTTTATCGGTTCCTCGTGCAGATAGCCTTAATCTTACTCGACCAGGATTTGGTAAATAGGCTAACTTTATAAAATTCGGTAAATTATTTTCCCAATCGTTTATGCGTTCTGCAATAATACTTTCACCCTGCCCATATGTTAAAATTGTCCTATGTAATATATATGGTCGCTCGTATTCTTTAACGATTTTTGGAATAATTTCGTTGGTTACAATGTTTTTCATTTCATATGGGACTCCGGGTAAAGAGATGAAAACTGTGTTTTCTTTCTTGATCCACATTCCAGGAGCAGTTCCAAAAGCATTATTCATAACTTGACACATCGACGGCACAAGTGCTTGATCTTTATTGATTTGTGATGCAGGAATTTTTAAAACTCTTTCAAAAAGTGCTACAATATGATCTTCTACGGTTTGATTTCGGATTAATTTATCCTCGAAATATTCGCAAATCGTGTGTTTGGTTATATCGTCTTTTGTTGGACCTAATCCACCAGTAATTACTACTAAATCGACTTTGTTTTGAAGTTTTGTAAATGTTTCAAGAATATGATTTTTATTATCAGAAATTGAAATTATTTCGCAAATTTCGATACCAATTTTGTCCAATGATTTTGCTATAAAACCAGAATTTGTATCGGTAATTTGTCCAATAAGAATTTCATCACCAATGGTTACAATTGTTGCTTTCAATTTTTTAATTTAGGGTTTTATTCAAAAACGATTTAATTAATTTGATTTACTATTTTATTATAGTAGTTACAAAATAAAATCTTTTTTAATTTCTGATATAGCATTTTCAATCTGTGATTTAATGCTTTTGAAGGTTTCTTTAATTTCTTTACGTTTACCTTCTTTTTTTGCCCAAGCTTCAACTAACAAAATTTCATCAAAGGCTACATTCATTCCCATCAAGTCCAAGGTTGGTTTTATTTTATGTGCAAAAGCATGTGTTTTTTTGTAATCTTTTTCATTTATTCCTTCTTTTACTTTAAATAAATCTTCAGGAATTTCGGTTAAAAACAAATCAATTATTTGTTTTACAAATTCTTCGTCACCATCTGACAAAGCGTGAACTTTTGATAAATTGTAGTATAAAGCCATTATTTTATGTTAATTCTAAATAGTTTATTTCCTTCTAAAAAACCTTCAAGCACATCATTTTCTGAGACTTTTGCGACGCCAGATGGAGTTCCTGTGAAAATTATATCTCCGATTTTTAAGGTAAAAAATTGTGAAACATATGCAATTAGCTCATCAATTTTCCACATCATATAAAAAGAAGAACTTTTTTGAACAGAAACTCCATTATTGAATAATTCAAAATTAAGGTTTTCTAATGAATTAAAATCAGTTTTTTTCATAAAATCACCAATAACTGCGGATCCATCAAATGCTTTTGCTTTTTCCCATGGTAATCCTTTGGCTTTGAGTTGGTCTTGCAAATCTCTTGCTGTAAAGTCAATTCCTATACTAATTTCCTCAAAGTATTTATGAGCAAATTTGGCATCGATATATTTTCCGACTTTTGATATTTTAATAATAATCTCAATTTCATGATGAATATCATTCGAAAATTCTGGAATCACAAACGGATGTTGTTTCAATAAAACTGCCGAATCAGGTTTCAAAAAAACCACTGGCTCGGTTGGTCGCTCATTTTTTAATTCCGTTATATGTTCTTGGTAATTTCTACCTATGCAGATTATTTTCATAGTTTTATTAAGTAGTGAGTAGTAAGTGGTCAGTTTTTAGTGGTCAGACAGAATACGGAACACAAAAAACTGAATACTTATTTCGTGTTCAATTTTCTCAATTTAATAGCAGTCAAAACTTTTTTGGTATATAATGGAAAATCAGCATTTTGAATCCAACTGAAATATCCTGGCTCGTTTTCTAAAACTTTATTAACTTTTTGTCCTTTATGTTTTCCGAAGGTAAAAATCTCTTCGTTGTCTTTGTCAAAGGCTATCATTCCTGCAAAATCAGCAATTTTTTTGCGAGTAGTGAATTCAGATAAAGATTTCATATCGTTTTCTAAATCTGGATAACGATCCAATTGAGCTTTTAGAACTTCGTAGGTAGCATTCGTATCTGCTTGTGCTGTGTGAGCGTTTTCGAGAGAATTTCCTGTATAGAATTTCAATGCTGCCGATAATGTTCTCTCCTCTTTTTTATGAAAAATGGTTTGAATATCGACCGAAACTTTATTTTTCATGTCGAAATCTACGCCCGCTCGAAGTAATTCTTCTGCCAATAACGGAATATCAAATCTATCGGAATTGAATCCTGCCAAATCCGAATCCTTTATCATGGTATGTATTTGACCCGACAATTCATTAAAAGTCGGTTCGTTAGCTACTTTTTCGTTCGTGATTCCATGAACCAAGGTTGTTTCGTATGGAATTGGAATTGTGGGATTTACGAGCCAAGTTTTACTTTCTTTGTTTCCGTTTGGAAATACTTTAAGGATTGATATTTCTACAATTCGATCTTTTCCAATGTCGATTCCTGTGGTTTCAAGATCGAAAAAGCAAATTGGACGAGTTAGGTTTAATTCCATATTTTTTAGTGGTCAGAGTTCAGTCTCAGTTTTCAGTCTTAAAAAAAA
>JAYWEG010000323.1:0-2634 GCA_043779445.1 Bacteroidota bacterium | reverse complement strand
TAGTAATCCACTAATTAAAATTCCTAGTCCAAAAATGATTCCAATAATTGGAAAATGGTTTACCACCATGTGTAAATGTGCATCGTTCATAATTATATATTTTATCAAATGTATGTCAAAAAAATGTTATTTTTAGATTTGTTTTAAACAAAAAAACTACAATTTTTTATGATTGTAGTTTTATTAATTATTTAAAAAGTTAATTTTTATTCTTTTACTGTTTTTATGCTTTTAATAATATTTTCATAAAATAATATCCCAGAAATAATATCAGATTTATCTGCGTAAGGCATCATTAAATTAGTAAAAACAGTACTATTATTTATGAATGTAGTAGTTGCATCTTGAAATTTAACTAAAGCGTCATTATTTTTTTGATCTTGTGGAACTCCAATTTCACTTAAAGTCACACCTGGTTTAGTTGTTAAAGCTATATTTGGTAACGTGTAAGTAATTACCTTTAACCTTTCTATTAACAGATCCAAAAGTTCTCTTTTGTTTTTTGATTGTAAGGTTTCTAGATCATAAAACACTTTTACGGATGCCGATGTATTGATTATCACTTTTTTGGCATCTGGACCTTGTGCGAATAGAGATGCTGAAAACATCATTACACATGCACTTAAAAAAATAGTTTTTCTATTCATGATTTTAAAATTTTAATTTATTAAATTAACACAAACCAAAATCGTGCCAAAGCTAAATTTAATGAATTAGTTTGATTAGAATTATTTGTTAAAAATAAAAACTTTAAATTTTATACTTTAATTAATATATAATCGTTCTCAAAATGTTAATTTGCGATAAAATAAATGAACGATGAGCAACATAAAAATACTTTGGGTCGATGACGAAATTGATTTACTCAAACCACATATTTTATTTCTAGAAAAGAAAAATTACGAGGTAACAACTTGCAATAATGGACTTGATGCAATTGAAATTTTCGAAAAAGGAAACTTTGATATTGTTTTTCTTGACGAAAATATGCCTGGCATGAGTGGTTTGGAAACGCTCCAAGAAATTAAAGAAAAAAAATCGGCTACGCCTGTAATCATGATTACAAAAAGCGAAGAAGAATATATAATGGAAGAAGCTATTGGTTCTAAAATAGCAGATTATTTGATAAAACCAGTAAACCCTAATCAAATTTTGTTGAGTTTAAAGAAGAATTTAGACCACTCGCGATTGATTTCTGAAAAAACAACTTTGGATTACCAGAAAGAATTTAGAAAAATTTCTATGGAAATGGCCATGGTAAATTCGTATGAAGATTGGATCGAGCTTTATAAAAAATTAACATTTTGGGAAATAGAACTTGAGAGTATCAACGATCACGGAATGACTGAAATATTGGAATCCCAAAAAGTTGAAGCCAATTCACAATTTGGAAAATTTATTGAACGAAATTACGAAGATTGGTTCGAACCTAAAGCTGACAAGCCCGTAATGTCTCATAATTTATTTAGAGAACTTGTTGTTCCTGAAATTGTAAAAAAGGACAAACCCATTTTGTTTGTAGTAGTAGATAATTTGCGATACGACCAATGGAAAACTTTTGAAAGTGTGGTTGCAAATCATTACAAGTTAGAAAAAGAAGTTCCCTATTATGCTATTTTGCCTACCGCAACTCAATATGCTCGAAATGCAATTTTTTCGGGATTAACGCCTCTAGAGATGGAAAAACAGTTTCCTCAATATTGGAAAAATGATGTCGAAGATGGTGGAAAAAATCTATATGAAGCTGAGTTTTTGACTGCTCATCTAAAACGTTTGGGATTAAATATTAAGCAAGATTATTTTAAAATCACAAATTTAGCAAGCGGCAAAAAATTAGCCGAAAATTTCAAAGCGATGAAAGACAATGACTTGGTAACTGTTGTATATAATTTCGTTGACATGCTTTCACATGCAAAAACCGAAATGGATGTAGTAAAAGAATTAGCCTCAGACGACAAGGCTTATCGTTCTTTAACGCTCAGTTGGTTCAAAAATTCACCATTATTAGAAATTATTCAACAGGCTCAAAAAATGGGTTTTAAATTAATAATAACTACCGATCACGGAACAATAAACGTAAAAAATCCGTCTAAAGTGATTGGCGACAAAAACACAAGCCTAAATTTGCGTTACAAAACTGGTCGAAGTCTAACCTATGAAGAAAAAGATGTTTATGTCGTAAAAGATCCTAAAAAAATTGGTTTGCCCTCTATAAATATGAGTAGTGTATATATTTTTGGTAAAAACGATTTCTTTTTGGCCTATGTAAATAATTATAATTATTATGCAAGTTACTATAGAAATACGTACCAACATGGAGGAATTTCTTTAGAGGAAATGATTGTACCATTTTTAGTTTTTAATCCAAAATAACGATTCGAAAATAATGGAATTTGAATTTTCAATCAATCAATTAAACAATATTGCTAACAAAATTATAGCCTTAAACCCTCAAAAAGTAATACTTTTTAACGGTGAAATGGGTGTTGGTAAAACTACTTTAATTAAAGAATTATGCAAAATACTTGGTGTAAACGACGCGACAAAAAGTCCAACTTTTTCTTTAGTTAATGAATATCAAATTACTAAAAATCAGATAGTTTATCATTTTGATTTTTATAGATTAAATTCAGA
>JAYWEG010000322.1:0-6564 GCA_043779445.1 Bacteroidota bacterium | reverse complement strand
CCAAAATATTCAAATAATTCTCGTTCGGATTACTATGCAGATGACGCCGCAAAAGCAGCATATGTAAAAGCAAAACTCGAAAACGAGCAAAAAGATTTGAAAGCGTTGCAAGATTTGAAAACCTTGTTAATCGAAATTCTCTCCAAAGCGAAAAGGCAACAAAAAGATTTTTTGAGTTCAGCAATTGCGCAATTATGCTTTATAAATGACGAAGTTGACGAAGGAAGCAAATTCACAAAATTGATTTCTGTGAATGCAAATCCATCAATTCAGGTCCAAAAAAATGTACAATTGGCATTGATAACTTTAAAGCAAAACGATTTAAAATCTATTGAAACTAAAGAAAAGCTATATACCTATTTCAATGAAATCGAAGATGCAGTAGCGGATGATTCGACACTTTTTAAATCCATGTATAGTTTATATGGCATTGCAAGTCAGGATTTTTACCAAATAAAAGACATTACAACGGCTGGTTTGTTGTTTATGAAATCAGAGAATAAGCAAGATTATTACAACAATGATTTTTACAGTAATTATTATTACAACAACAAATATTTTTATACCTATATTGGTTATTTCGACCGACATGCACAACCAAATGATATCGATGATTTGATTAATTTAGCTCAAAAATCGAATAAAACCAATTTCGAAAGATACATTTGCTCGGGAAATATTGCAAAAGATATTAACATTTACAGAGATTTAAAAGGAACCATTGCTTTTAGAAATAATGATTTGGAATTGGCTCAAAAAACATTTGCAGAAATGCCAAAAGATTTTTGGAAACAAACATATGAATTTAAGAATTATCTGAATGAAAATCCTTTTTTTCCAAAAGCTCTGAATTATGCCGTTTCAAACAGAAAATTTAATTATGATTTTAATAAAGCAGATTTTGTTAAAGAAATGATTCGATTGCGAGATTCCAAAACTGCAACAGATTATTTGAAATTAGCAAATGCTTATTATAATGTTTCGAGTTATGGAAATGCTTGGATGATGACCAGTTACGAACAATCTGGAGGAAGTTACAACGACTATGTTTATGGAGATTCAATAGAAAACCAGAAAAAATACGGCTTAGGAAATTATTTTTATTTGACATTGGCCAAAGACTATTATCAAAAAGCCTTGCTGATCTCTAAAAATAAAGAACAAAAAGCCGTTTGTAGTCTAATGATTTTTGAATGTGACTATTATAATTTTTCGTCTTTGGGTTATGAAGAAGTTAATGGAATTCAAGTTGCTAGAAAATTCAAGCCAGGTCGAGAAATATATAATTTTAATTCTATTTATGCTGACACAAAAGTTTTTGCGAAATACAATTGTCCTTTACTAGAGCAATTTATAAATTAGAAATTTTAAAAATGATATGATTTATTCTGGAATTCGGATTGTATTTGTTGGAATTAATGTGTCTATTTTTTATTAACCTAAATTTAACATTCGTTTTGTAATAAAACAAAAACTCAAACGTCTTAATTACAAAAACAAAAAGCATGACTTGTAAACAACAAATATTTTTGCTCTTAACTATTTTTGGAATAACAAATTCCTTTTCTCAAGAAAAATTTACAATATCCGGAACGGTTTCCGATTCAAAAAACAATGAAACGCTAATTGGTGTCAATGTTGGAGTAGCATCTACAAGGTCTTTTATTTCCACAAACGAATATGGTTTTTATTCTATTACTTTGCCCAAAGGAGATCACACCATTTCAATAAGTTATGTAGGATATCAATCGCAAGAATTTCAAATTTCGTTGACAGAAAATACAAAAAAGAATTTTTCTTTGAGCGATAATAGCAATCAGAATCTACAAGAAGTCGTGATTCTCGAAAAAACGAAAACAAACACTCGAAAACCCGAAATGAGTGTTAACAAATTGAGCATGTCGACGATCAAAAAAATGCCTGTCGTTTTGGGTGAGGTAGATATTCTAAAATCAATTCTTTTACTTCCAGGAGTCACAAATGCAGGCGAAGGTGCCTCTGGTTTTAATGTTCGCGGTGGTGGAGCGGATCAAAACTTGATTCTCTTAGACGAAGCAACAATTTTCAATTCATCGCATCTTTTTGGTTTTTTCTCAGTATTTAATCCGGATGCTATCAAAGATTTAAAACTCTACAAAGGTGGAATTCCGTCTCGATTTGGTGGTCGTGCCTCATCGGTTTTAGAAATATATCAAAAAGACGGAAATAACAAAAAATTTAGCATGAGTGGTGGAATCGGATTGATATCTAGTAGATTACTTGCTGAAGGTCCACTTTTCAAAAACAAAGGTTCTTTTTTAGTTGCTGGTCGAGCATCTTATGCCCATTTATTTCTGAAATTATCCGAAGAGCAAAAAAATAATACAGCCTATTTCTATGATTTGAATACTAAAATATCTTATAAACTTAATGATAATAACAATTTATATCTTTCGGGATATTTTGGTCGAGATGTTTTTGGAATTAATAAAAGTTTCGAGAATACCTATGGAAATGCCGTTTTAAATCTTCGTTGGAATCATTTGTTTTCGGATAAATTATTTTCAAATTTATCGATGATTTACAGCGATTATTATTATGGTTTAAGTATTGATGCCGTTGGATTTAATTGGGATTCTGGAATAAAAAACTATAATATTAAATACGATTTCAAAAATTATATTTCAGAAAAATTCAAATTAAATTTTGGTGGAAGCGCTATTTATTATGAATTTAATCCTGGAACATTATCGCCATCAAAACCAAGTTCTGGGATTAGTTTCAAACAATTAGAGAAAAAATTTGCCGTTGAACCCGCAATTTATGTCGATGCCGAAAGCAAATTATCCGATAAACTTTCAATTTCGTATGGACTAAGATATAGTGGATTTACAAGATTAGGGAAATCGAATGTTAGTTTGTACGCAAATGACAATCCTGTAAACTACGATTCTAATTTGCAGATTTATTCAGAAGGAACTTCAATTGGCACAAAATTGTATGAAGATTTCAAAAACATAAAAAATCATAATTATTTAGAACCTCGTTTTTCGGCCTCTTATTCATTCACAGACAACAAATCAGTCAAAATTAGTTACAACAGAATGGTGCAATATTTGCAATTGATTTCAAACACTTCCTCTCCTACTCCACTAGATGTTTGGACTCCGAGTGATAATTTCATCAAACCACAAATTGCAGATCAAGTTGCTGCTGGCTATTTTGTGAATTTCAAAGACGAAAAATATTCTATCGAAATAGAAAGTTTTTACAAAAAAGTTCAAAACCGAATCGATTATATCGATGGTGCGAATTTAATTGCTAATGAAAATATAGAAAGAATAATTCTTAACGGTCAATTGAGAGCCTATGGTTTGGAGTTCATGCTCCGAAAAAACAAAGGCGACTTCACGGGTTGGATTTCCTATACACTTTCAAAATCTGAACAACAAACACCTGGCAGAAATGCTACCGAAGTTGGAGTTAACAGAGGACAATGGTACAATTCTGCCTACGATAAAACCCATAATCTTGCTGTAACTACATCATATAAATTAAACGAAAAGTGGAGTTTTGGAGCCAATTTCGTCTTGCAATCTGGGCAACCAGCAACCTATCCGAATGGACAATATACGTACCTTGGACTAACGATACCAAGCTACAGCCTCAGAAACGAAAATAGATTACCATTGTACCATCATTTAGATGTTTCGGCAACACTGACACCTCGCAAAAACAAGGATCGTAAATGGCAAGCAGAATGGGTTTTTAGTGTTTATAATCTGTATAACAGAAAAAATGCTGCATCCATAAATTTTAGACAAAATGCCGATACAGGTGCAAATGAAGCGGTTAAAACTTCAATTTTTGGATTTGTTCCAGCGGTTAGTTATAATTTCAAATTTTAAAATCATGAAATCAAAGTTTATTTCGTCTGTTCGCCTTTCGAGCTCGGGGCAAGAATTCCAAAAAAACAAAGTTCAAGTCTTGAGTAAAAAAGTAATCCTTTTAATTCTCGCAATTACATTTTTATCAAGTTGTACACAAGTTGTCGATATTCCATTAGAAACTTCAAACCCAAAATTAGTTGTAGAAGCAACAATCAATTGGGCAAAAGGAACTCTGGGAAATGTTCAAAAAATCAAACTTACAAAAACAACAAATTTCTATTCAAACACCATTCCAAGAGTTTCTGGAGCTACAGTAACAGTAACAAATGCTGCTAACACAATTTTCAATTTTGTGGAAATTCCGAATACTGGTGAATATGTTTGTAACAATTTTATACCTGTTCTCAACGCGACATACAAGATGTCCATTTCAAGCGAAGGAAAAAGTTACACTGCCACCGAAGTTCTCAAACCTGTAGCAACCATTCAAGGATTCAATCAAGATACCAACGGAGGAATTTCTGGAAACAAAATTAGAGTTCAAACTTTGTATAACGATCCGCCAAATACAGCAGATTATTATTTGTATAAATACAAATATCCAAACGAATTAAGTCCAGATTTCTATGTTTCGGACGATCAATTCTACAATGGGAATACATTTTTTAGCGTGACTTTCAATGACAAATTAAAACAAGGAGATATCATAGAAGTAACTCATTTTGGAATTTCCCAACAATACTATAATTATTTGAACATACTGCTTAGCTTAACTGGCAACCAAGGTGGCGGACCTTTTCAATCGCCACCCGTTTCTGTTAGAGGAAATATTAGTAATATTGCAGACCAAAACGATTTTCCTTTTGGATATTTCGGCCTTTCAGAAACCGATCCAAGAACTTACACAGTTCAATAATTTTTTCTGGAGTTAATTCCTGCATTTCACTTCAAGAAATGGCAATTAAAAACAATTTTCTAAACAACAAAAGGAGCTCCCGTGGTCGCTCTTTTTTTGTAAGAAAATTTAGTTTTTCAATGCTATTTGCTTTTCATTTCACTCAGGACTAAAAATCCGAAACAAAATTGTAAATTCGCAATTAAAAATCGAAAAAATCATAATACAAAATGAAAGTATATACAAAAACGGGCGACACTGGAACAACAGCATTATTTGGTGGCACAAGAGTTCCAAAAGACAATATTAGAATCGACAGTTATGGAACTGTAGACGAACTAAATTCTTACATTGGACTCATTCGAGATCAAGAGATGAACCAACACTACAAAGAAATTTTGATCGAAATTCAAGACCGTCTTTTCACTGTTGGTGCCATTTTAGCAACACCTCAAGAAAAAGAAGTTTTGAAAAATGGTGAATTACGACTCAAAAACCTTGGAATCATTGAGTCTGATATTGAACTTCTCGAAAAAGAAATCGATACCATGGAAGATTCGCTACCACAAATGACACATTTTGTTTTGCCAGGTGGTCACATAACCGTGTCATATTGTCACGTTGCCCGTTGCGTTTGCCGTCGTGCCGAACGATTAGCAGTGCATTTGAGTCACCAAGAAGCAATCGACGAAATGGCTGTAAAATATCTAAACCGACTTTCTGACTATCTTTTTGTACTGGCACGAAAGTTGACTTCTGATCTAAAGGCAAACGAAGTTAAATGGATTCCTAGAAAATAGTAAACTATTTTTAATTTCAATTTATTGAAAAATAAGACAATTAAAATATATAATTGAAATAATAGCGGTAAAAAAAAAATAAGTTCTTAAATAAACTGAAAATAAATAGAAAAAAACTTGATTTTTTGTCAAAAAAAATTATTTTTGCAAAAATTAAAATCTATAACAATGTATTGGACATTAGAATTAGCATCCTATTTAAGCGATGCCCCTTGGCCAGCAACCAAAGATGAATTAATCGACTACGCAATTCGCGCTGGTGCGCCACTAGAAGTTGTAGAAAATCTTCAATCAATCGAAGACGAAGGAGAGATTTACGAATCAATGGAAGAAATTTGGCCCGATTATCCAACGGACGAAGATTATCTTTGGAACGAGGATGAATATTAAAAAAATATTAAAACCCATAAAAAGTCTCTCGAGAGGCTTTTTTTTTGTTTATTTTTACACTCCCAATAGTGGGATTTTATAAAATTGCGCTAAATCAATTCGTAATTTTTAATTTTTAATTCGTAATTAATTTAAAATGAGTTTCATAAACAGCATTATCAAAGTATTTGTAGGCGATAAATCTCAAAAAGATGTTAAATCAACGCAACCATATATCACAAAAATAAAAGCATTAGAAAGTTCTATTACTTCGCTCTCTAATGACGAATTACGAGCAAAAACTGCCGAATTCAAAGAACGAATCAAAAAAGCTCGTTCAGAAAAAGATACTAAAATAGCAGCACTACAAACCGAAGTAGAAGCCATTGATGATATTGACAAAAGAGAAGATTTATACATCGCAATTGATGCTCTAGAAAAAGAAGCCTACGAAATTTCCGAAAAAACCTTGCTAGAAATTCTTCCAGAAGCATTTTCTGTTATAAAAGAAACTGCAAAACGTTTCAAAGAAAACCAAATCATCACAGTAAAAGCAACTGCAAAAGACAGAGAACTCTCGGATTCAAAATCGTATATTACTATTAATGGTGACGATTCGATTTGGTCAAAC
>JAYWEG010000321.1:0-16802 GCA_043779445.1 Bacteroidota bacterium | reverse complement strand
TAAAGAAAATCGAAGAATTAAAAGAAAAAGTTTCTGATGCAGAAAATAAATTAAGCAAACTGAAATAAATTAATTTTAATTTCACAAACCAAAAAACGCTTTTAGAAATTTTCTAAAAGCGTTTTATTTGAATAAAAAGTTTTAGCAATATTCGTTAAAAGCGTCTTTTAAATTTTCAGCAATCAATTCTGCTGGGCGACCTTCAATATGATGACGCTCTAACATGTGAACTAATTCGCCATTTTTGAACAAAGCCATACTCGGCGACGAAGGAGGAAAAGGAAACATTTGTTGACGAACTGCATCAACTGCATCTTTATCAACTCCTGCAAAAACAGTCACCAAATGATCTGGTTTTTTTGCATTATCTAAACTCATTTTTGCTCCTGGGCGTGCGTTTCTTGCAGCGCAACCACAAACAGAGTTTACGATTACAAGTGTTGTTCCGTCTAATTTCATTGCATTTTCAACGGCTTCGGTAGTATGTAGTTCTTGAAAACCAGCATCAGATAATTCTGCTCGCATTGGTTTTACCATTTCTTCTGGATACATATTTTTTAATTTAGTTTTATTAAATTCGATATTTGAAATGCAAAGTTACAAAGTTTAGAACCAAGATTTTAATTTGAATTATAAATTTTTGTTATAGTTTGATAACTCTCCTTTAAAAATTACTCTAAAAAACGCTTTTATAAAAGGAATTTTTGGACATTTTAACATAACTTGCAAATCTTCTAATAAAGTAGTTTCTTCATTTAAAAATTTAAAAATTAACTCTGGATTTCCTTTCATTAATAAAGATGAAAAAACTTTTGATCCCAAATAATTTTGTTTGTCTAAAACTTCTAAAAAAATCAAATCATAGAACCAAAATTTTGTCTTTTTGTGAAATTTGGAAAAATCTATTAATTTGTAATTGTTTAGAGTCATAAACCGAATCAACTCATCGGTTTTTTTATTAGCATGATAAAAAGTAAATCCCGTGGTTGCTTTTGTCCAGCCGCCTTCTGTACCAATATGTAGAATGTTTTTAGTATTATTTTTCCAAAACGGATAACAAGTCATTGGAATGCTTCCTCGCTCTTTTTCAACTATTTCGTAGTTTTGAATTCCGAGTTTTAGTGCGTAATTTTTTATTTCGGTCTCATATTCTTCTAACTTCAAATGCTTGTGCGAAAATAAAGTGGGTTCCAGCAACGCCTCGGTTTTGGAAGTTGGCAAAACATACATAAATTTTGTATTTCCGTTTTGGTCCAAAGAAAAGTCCATGAAAGTTGCCATATCAGGATTAAAAACTTCTTGCTCGGATTTTATAAACCAACCAATAAAATGTTGTTGTAAAACAGGATATTTTGTTTGATTTTCGGTTTCTAATTTATTGTATATTGAATTTAACAATTTGTCGCACGTGTAGTAATTTTTCTCGCAATTGACTTCGACTAGGATTGAATTATCTTTTAATGAAATAATTTTGTCTTTTACAAATGTGATTTTTTTTTGTTTTTTGATTAAATTAAAAACTAAATCATAAAAATCTAAACCACTAATCATGTTATACTCATACGGAAACAGCTCTAAATTTCGATAACAATCCTCATTTGCAAATAATGCATTTTTCCACTTTTTTGATACAATTTTTTCCCACTCATGATTTGGTTTTTCCCAAAAGCACCAAGTTCGATCATTAGTTTTTTTTTCATTAAAATCAATTAATAAAATAGTTTTATCATGAAATTTTTCTGATAAAATCATTTTATAAACCGTCATTAAAGACGAAAGTCCACATCCAGAAAAAATGTAATTATAATGTTTCAATTTAATCGAATTTTGAACAAAAATAAGCATTTAAAATTCAAATTAAAAAGAGTTGATAGATATGATTTCATAAATAAACCTTACTTTTGTAATCTTAATTCAATCTAAATAAAGAGTTGCGCACCACCATTCAATCCTTAAAAAAAGGTCAAAAAGCTATAATCAAAGATTTTGATATTGATGTCGTACCCTTAAAATTGCTTGAAATGGGTTGTTTGCCTGGAAATATTGTCGAATTATTGCAAATTGCACCATTTGGAGATCCACTTTTTTTAGACATTAATGGTTCACATTTGGCCATTCGATTAGAAACTGCCTGTAAAATCGATGTCGATATTATCTCATGAACAGTCATCAAAATATTACTGTAGCTTTAATTGGCAATCCAAATGTTGGGAAAACTTCGGTTTTCAATCAACTAACAGGTTTGAACCAACAAGTTGGAAACTATCCTGGAATTACGGTCGAAAAAAAGATAGGTTTTTGCAAATTATCGCACAATGTCAAAGCCAACATTCTCGATTTACCAGGAACCTATAGTCTCAACGCAAGTTCAATAGACGAAAATGTTGTCATTGAATTGTTACTAAATAAAAACGATAAACTCTATCCAGATGTAGCACTTCTAATTACAGATGTAGAAAATCTTAAACGTAATTTACTACTTTTCACTCAAATAAAAGATCTTGAAATTCCAACAATTTTGGTCGTCAACATGGCAGATAGAATGGAATATAAAGGCATTTCCCTTGATATTCCGCATCTCGAAGAAGTTTTGAAGACCAAAATTGCACTAGTGAGTTCTCGAAAAGGGTTTGGTATTGAAGAACTAAAAAAATTAATTGTAGATTACAAAAATTTATCTATCGAGCCTTGCTTGAATGCATCGGTAATTGATCAAGAATATTTTGATAATTTGCGAAAAACTTTTCCTAATCAACTACTTTATAAATTGTGGTTGGTCATTACTCAAGATGTCAATTTCTTGAATTTAGATCGAAACGAAATTCGGAGTTCCTTTACTAAATCGCATTCAGATCTCAAGCGTTTGCAACAAAAGGAAACCATTAAACGATACCAATTTATTAATGAAGTTCTGAAAGTTGGACAAAATATTGATACAACAAAAGCAAAAGATTTTCGCGCTAAACTCGATCGAGTTCTCACGCATAGAATTTGGGGTTACGTAATTTTCTTTTTGATTTTGTTTGTGATTTTTCAATCTATTTTCGATTGGTCAAAAGTGCCAATGGATTTTATCGACGAAAGTTTTGCAAGTCTGAGTTCATTTGCCAATGCAAAATTACCAGCAGGAATCTTAACTAATTTAATTTCGCAAGGGATTATTCCTGGCATAGGAGGAATTCTGATTTTTATTCCACAAATTGCCTTTCTTTTTATGTTTATTTCCATTCTCGAAGAAAGCGGTTACATGAGTAGAGTTGTTTTTCTGATGGATAAAATCATGCGCAAATTTGGACTTTCTGGCAAAAGTGTTGTGCCACTAATTTCTGGTACAGCTTGTGCCATTCCTGCGATTATGGCAACCCGAAACATCGAAAATTGGAAAGAACGATTGATAACAATTTTGGTAACACCATTCACAACATGTTCGGCAAGATTACCCGTTTATGCCATAATTATTGGGCTGGTAATTCCAGACGAACGAATTTTTGGCATCATCAACATGCAAGGTTTAACCTTAATGTTGTTGTATTTATTAGGTTTTGGAATGGCAATTTTTTCAGCTTATATCTTGAATATAATTCTAAAAATTAAGGGAAAAACCTATTTTGTTGTTGAGATGCCAAACTATAAATTACCAATATTTAAAAATGTATTCATTAATGTTATCGAGAAAACTAAAGATTTTGTACTAGGAGCGGGAAAAATTATACTTGCTATTTCGGTTGTTTTGTGGTTTATGGCATCTTTTGGACCCAACAAGAATTTTGACAATGCCAAAAATGAGGTGCTGTACGCCAATGAAATAAAAATGTCTCCACAAGAATTAGAAAATAAAGTTGCTGCATACAAACTCGAAAATTCTTATATCGGAAAACTCGGAAAATTCATAGAACCCGCAATTAAACCTTTGGGTTACGACTGGAAAATTGGCATTGCCGTGATTAGTTCGTTTGCTGCTCGCGAAGTTTTTGTTGGAACGTTAGCTACCATTTATAGCGTGGGTGGAACCGAAAGTGAAGAAACTATTTCTAACAAAATGAAATCCGAAACGGATGTTAAAACGGGTAATAAAATTTTTAATTTTGCATCTGGAATTTCACTGCTCTTGTTTTATGCTTTTGCGATGCAATGCGCTAGTACTTTGGCGGTTACAAAACGCGAAACTAATTCTTGGAAATGGCCTTTTGGACAATTAATCTTCATGTCTGGATTTGCGTATTTAGTTGCGTTTTTAGCCTATCAAGTTTTAAAATAATTCGAACTTATTAAATTTTACAGATAAATAATAATTTCTTATAACTGTTTTTATTGTTTGAACTATTCTTGTAAAACAATTGTTAAAGTTGAAAAAATTATTATTCATAATTAGTCTAAATAAAAATAATATTTATCTTTGCGATCTAAAATATCAAAAATGAAAAAATTATTTAATCTCTTATTTTTTTTAAGTTCTTTTTTAATATATGCTCAAACAGTTAATCAAAAAAGTAAAGATTCCACCAACATTCTGGCTCCAGTTGAAATCACCACAAAACAACAAAGCCCAGAAAGACTTCCAGAGATTAAAAATAATATTCTTTTTTCGGGAAAAAAAAATGAGGTTTTGCGGCTTTCTAGCATCAATGGAAATTTAACTAAAAATAATACAAGAGAGATATTTGCAAGAATTCCAGGAGTAACAATATGGGAAAATGAAAGTTCTGGATTACAAACAAATATTAGCGTTCGAGGTTTAAGTCCAAATCGAAGTTGGGAATTGAACACCAGACAAAATGGGGTTGATATATCGTCAGATGTTTTTGGATATCCAGAAGCTTATTACAGTCCACCACTTGATGCTGTGGAAACAATTCAATTAGTTCGTGGCGGTGCAAGTCTTCAATTTGGTCCACAATTTGGTGGAATGTTAAATTATGTAATCAAAAAAGAAACTGAAAAACCATTTTCATTCGAAACACAAAACACAATTGGAAGTTTTAATTTATTGAGTACTTTTAATGCAATTGGAGGGAAATCAAATAATTGGTCCTATTATATTTACAATCAATCAAAAAGTGGACGTGGTTGGAGAGATAACAACCAATATTCATCATCAAACACTTATGGTTTTATCGAATATCGATTTTCAAATAAAACTAAAATAAGCGCAGACTATTCTAATGCCGACTATCAAATGCAACAGCCTGGTGGTTTAACCGATGTACAGTTCGAAACAAATGCGAGGCAAAGCAGTCGAAAAAGAAATTGGTTTGGTGCGCCATGGAATGTTTTTTCAATAAATTTTGATACTAAATTTTCTAACAATTTTGATGTTAATTTCAAAGCATTTGGATTAATTGGTGAACGAAATAGTGTTGGATTTACGGCTCCTGCAAATGTTAATGATGATATAAATTCCGTTACAAATCAATATGTTAACCGCAGAGTTGATATAGATTTATATAAAAATTTTGGCATAGAAAACAGAAACCTTTACAAGTATAAATTAGGTAGGTTCGAAAATAATTTGGCTATTGGGTTCCGAATCTATCAAGCCAAAACGGTTAGATCACAAAGAGGAAAAGGAAGTGTAAATAGTGATTTTGACCTAACCACAGAAGGATTATTTCCTACCGAGTTAACATTTTTTACTAAAAATCTAGCATTCTTTGCCGAAAATCAATTTAATATTACGGACAAACTTAGTATAACACCTGGTTTTAGATTTGAATATATTAATTCTGTTGCTAACGGAAGATTAGACTTTGTTTCCGGCAATAATATAAATATACAGGAGCAGCAAAGAATTAGACAACAACCTCTTTTTGGTCTTGGAATAGAATATAAATTACAAACTACAAACTTTTACGCTAATATCACACAAGCATTTAGACCAGTGTTGTTTAGCGATTTGACTCCAACAGCAGTAATTGATGTTGTAGATCCCAATTTAAAAGACGCAAGTGGTTTCAATGCAGACCTAGGATATCGAGGAGTGTATAATAGATTTGTTAATTTTGATTTTAGTTTGTTTTATTTGAGTTACAATAATAGAATTGGTGGAATTAGAAAATTTATTAATGATGATCCAACTCAAGGAACTTTCTTGTTTAGATCAAATTTAGGTCAAACAGTAAACCAAGGGATAGAGTCTTTTTTTGACCTAAATATCACTAAAATGCTAGAAATTGATAAGCAATATGGCAATCTTGATTTTTTTGCATCTATGTCTTTTATCGATAGTAAATATATAGATTTTGTTACAACTTCAACATCTGGAACAATCCCGAATACAATCATTTCGGAAACTAATTTAAACGGAAATCGAGTAGAAAATGCTCCAAGATACATTAGTAATTTTGGAGTTTCTTTTAGTAAAAATAATTTTTCAGCAACAATACAATACAAAGTTTCTGGTAAAGTTTTTACAGATGCAAATAACACATTAACGCCATCTTCTAACGCTCAAACCGGTCTACTGCCAGCCTATGAGGTTGCAGATTGTTCTCTAGAGTATAAATTTTTTAAAAATTTTAATGTTCGTAGTGGTATTAATAACATTTTTAATAAATCGTATGCTACACGAAGATCTAGTGGTTATCCTGGACCCGGAATTTTACCAAGCGAAGGACAATCCTTTTATGTTTCGATAGGCGCTAAATTATAATTTGATTAAAAATTGTTCCTAAAATTTAACATAACTATTGCTAAAAAAAGTTTATTAAAATTTCATTTTGCTTTAATCGAGTTAGAAAAATTATCTTTTTATCGTACTCAAAAATAAAAATGGTTATTCTAGTTTCTAATTTAATTGGTTTAGGTAGCTTTCTTAGCCTATCAAATTTTAAAATAATTTCGGTATGATTTTTGTTAAAATATTTCAATGAAAAAAAGTTACCTTTTTATAGTCACATTTTTAGTATTAAACTCAAGTTGTTTTTCGCAATCGATCGAGAGATCTAAAAAGGAATTGAATTTAAATAAAAGTTCAACAAGTTCCTCTTCGTCTAAATCATCAAGTAATCCTAGGCAAAGCTACACAAGCTCTGATGATATTGGTTTGTTTTTAAAGATTTTTGGATATGTAACCTACGGAATTTTCAAATATGGTTTGATTGGAGATTACAACAAAAAAAATCATTTGCAAAACAACTTAATCAACCATCGGTATTCTGAAAAGCGTCGCGGAAATTATTTTGAGATAGATTCGATTGGTTCAAAAACATTTCGGTTAGACATTGAAAATAAATTTTTATAGCAGGAAATATCATAAAAGGAAATCATTTAGATATTAAAATAAGACCCTCAAAATATTTTTATGTATCATCAGATTGGTATCAATTATATGAGTATAATGATTTCACGAATAAAAATGATGCTTTGACGTTGCTCTATTTTAACTTGGCTTATGATCGTGTTCGACTCGAAGATTTTAATCTTGGTTGGACTATTGGAGCAAGTTATGTGGGCAACGAAGTTAAAAAAGGCGGTTTTTCATTTGGTTTAAATGTAGAATATTTTCTTGACAAAAGTATTAGTCTTACTTTGAACTCAAAGTGGTCATCTATAAATCAAAATCCAGTAAATAGTATAGAATTGAAAGGAAAATATTTTCGCAAAAACTATTTTGGAAGTATTGGATACGAAAGATTAAAAATCGGAACGCCAGTTTATAATTTAATTGGCATTGGTGCAGGAATTTATTTCTAAATTTGTAACATGATAATCCAACAAATCATTTCGTTTTTATTACTCGGTTCAGCTATTTTTTATTTGATAAAAAAATTTTTCTTCAAGAAAAAATCAGATAAAAATTGTGGCTCAGGCGATTGTGGTTGTAAATAGTTTTTTGAAGGCTATATTTTATTTTTTAAAAAAGCACCAGTTGTTTGAAACTCAAAACCTTCTTTATTGAGAAATTCCATTAATTTTGTAAAGCGTTTTAACATTTTATCGCCATTATTTCGATGCAAATAAAAAGGATATTTTGCTCCAACATTGGCTTTTGTATATTCGGTAAATTCCCATGGATGAAAATATAAATGCAAATAACCATCATATTTGACCACTCTTTTGCACAAATAAAAGAAAAACCAAAGCGGAAAATTGTGAAAAGCAATCCAAAAAAGTGGAATTCTAAATCTTGGCGAAACTGAAGCTGGAAACTGTAAAAGATTATTTTCTTTGAAAGGATTTCTCGAAACATGCCGCATATCATAACGTCCTGGCAACCAACAAGGGTTCACCGATGCATTGTATTTGTAACCTGCATCAATCAAGTCTTGATCTGGCACTGGTGCCATTCTTGGCATTCGAAAACCAATAACATCTTGGTTTGTGATGGTTTCCAAAATTTTTTTAGAATTTGATAAATCTTCTTTTTTGTGACTCGAATGAAAATGATTGTGAGAAGCAATTTCGTGAGTTTTGCTCATTTCCAAAATTTGATTTGGCATTGCAGTAGCGTAAACGCCAGTGGTATAAAAGGTTACCTTGGCTTTAAATTTTTCTAAAATGGGCAAAAATTTCAATAAACCTTCCTTAGATGTTGCGATTTGTTGTTCTATGGATGGATTTCCAGCATATTCAAAAGGCATATCAAATTCTTCGACATCAAAACTGAGCAAGGCGATTTTTGTTTTCATATATTTTCTTCCTGAATGATATATAAAGGGCGCTCTTTATTCTGAATTAAAATCTTGCCTATATATATTCCTAAAACACCCATAATGATGAGATTTAATCCTCCAAAAAACGAAATGGTAATAAGCATGGAACTCCAACCGTGCACAGCGGTTCCCATGATTAAACTATAAATCACATAGGGTAAATACAAAAACGCTAAAAAGGCAAAGCCAAAACCTATATAAATTGCAGAATACAAAGGCTTTACGCTAAAAGAAGTGATTCCTGCAAGTGCTAAACTCACCATTTTCGAAAATGTGTATTTACTTTGACCTGCAAAACGTTTGCTGGCTTTGTAGTGTATTGTGGTTTGTTTAAATCCGATCCAATGAATCATGCCACGCAAAAAAACATCGTGTTCTTTGCTATTTCTCAGGGTTTTAGTAACTTGTCGATCAATTAATCTAAAATCGGCTTGACCAGGTTCAAGTTGCAAATCGCTTAACCGGTTTAATATTTTATAAAATAATTTACTAGATTTTCGTTTGAACCATGATAATTCCTCATCTTCTTCTCTAATGGTGTTGACCATATTCACTTTTTGCGATTGCCAAGCTTCAATTAAAACTGGAATCAAGTCTGGCGAATGTTGCATATCGCTATCCATCATAATGATAGCATCTGAATTTATAGCATCTATTCCTGCTTTTAGAGCCACTTGTTGTCCAAAATTTCTAGAAAACGAAAGGTATTTTACTGTAAAATCATTTGAAGCTATATTTTTTATGATTTCCAAAGTCGAATCGGAACTTCCGTCATTTACAAAACAAAAACTAAAATCGAAAGGCAACTCCGACACTACTTTTTTCACAGCTTCATAGAAAACCAAAATCGATTCGCCTTCGTTAAAAGCCGCCGAAAGAATACAAATTTTTAGTCTTGATGAATCCATTTATTTTAAAATATAAAAACAAATGTAGTTATCCCGATTTATAAAAACAAAAAAAATGTATTAGGAGCATTTTTAGAAAATATTAGAAGTTAATCTAATGATTATTAAATTGAAAGAATTTTATTTTTTTTAAAATCAAAATAATTTTATCAATTTGTGAAAAAAAATGGTGATAATTGTAAATTTTTCACTAAAATTGGTCGTTTTTATAATCAGATAAAATGAACAGACAAAATAAATTTTTTACGCTTCTATTTTTACTCACAGTATCAGTTTTCGGTCAACAAAAAATTTCGATAAATGAAATCTATTCTGGAGCCTTTCAGCCCAATGGAATGGACGAACTACAATCGATGAAAAATTCAAATCAATATACGGTTTTGAATTTTGATAGAGCCTCGAGTAGTATGCAATTGAACCTTTTTAATTTTGCAACGCTTAAAAAAGTGGAGACTATTTTAGACACAAAACTACTCACTAATTTGCCATTGATTGACAGTTACTCGTTTGACAAGTCAGAAAATCAGATTCTTTTAGCCTGTAACAGTACGCCGATTTTCAGACATTCTTTTCTTGCGGATTATTATTTGTATGATCTAAAATCAAAAAAAGTCACTAGATTATTTGATTTTCAAATTCAGGAACCAACTTTTTCGCCCGATGGTAAAAAAATTGCTTACGCAAGAGATAATAACCTTTTTGTGTATGATTTAAACACAAAATTTAGCACGCAAATAACAAGAGATGGTAAGAAAAATGAAATCATAAACGGAATCACAGATTGGGTTTATGAAGAAGAATTTGCCTTCGTAAAAGCATTCGATTGGAGTTCAGATAGTAAAAAAATTGCATTTATTCGTTTCGACGAAAGTGAAGTTCCAGAATTTTCAATGACCAAATTCAAAAAAGATTTATATCCAAAAATCGAAACCATCAAATATCCGAAAGCAGGCGAGAAAAATGCGGAAGTTTCGTTGCATATTTTTACTTTGGGTGGTACGATTAACAAAATTGATTTGGGCAAATACAAAGATTTTTACATCTCAAATATTCAGTGGACAAACAATGCAAATATTTTATCAGCATTGGTCCTAAATCGTCATCAAAACAACGTTGATCTTTTGAATATTGATGGAACCACAGGTGCGTCTAAAATTATTTTGAATGAAAAAGATAAAGCATATGTTGATGTTACCGACAAAATGACCATTCTAAAAGATGATAGTTTTATTTGGAAATCCGAGATAGATGGTTTCAATCATTTTTATTTATATGATAAAACGGGAAAACTCATTAATCAAATCACAAAAGGAAATTGGGAAGTAACTAATTTTTATGGCTATGACGAAAAAACAAAATCTATTTTTTATCAATCGGTCGAAGTTGGATCAATTAATAGAGCCGTTTATAAAATTGGAATTGACGGAAAAAATAAAATTCAATTGTCAACTAATTTAGGAACTAATTCGGCAACATTTAGTCCAAATTTTCAGTTTTTTATAAACTCATTTTCTAGTGCAACTCAGCCCACGACCTATACTCTAAATGATGCTGTGTCTGGAAAACAAGTTCAAGAAATTGTCAATAATCAAGAATTATCGAAAAGATTATTAAGTTATAACTTGCCAACGAAAGAATTTTTTGTTTTAAAAACAGACAAGGGAAACGAACTAAACGCTTGGATAATCAAACCAAAAGATTTTGATGCAACAAAAAAATATCCAGTTTTTATGTATCAATATTCGGGTCCGGGTTCACAACAAGTTGCTAACGATTGGCTTGATACAAATGATTATTGGTATATGATGCTTTCGCAAATGGGTTATATTGTGGCTTGCGTAGATGGTCGTGGAACTGGATTTAAAGGAGCAAATTTCAAAAAATGCACTCAAAAGGAACTTGGAAAATATGAGGTTGAGGATCAAATCGATGCCGCAAAAGTCATTGGAGATTATCCGTTTGTTGACAAAACTAGAATCGGGATTTGGGGCTGGTCTTATGGTGGTTTTATGTCTAGTAATTGTATTTTGAAAGGGGCAGATGTTTTCAAAATGGCCATTGCAGTAGCGCCAGTTACCAACTGGAGATTTTATGACACGGTTTATACAGAACGATACATGCAAACTCCACAAGAAAACGCCAGTGGCTACGACGAAAATTCGCCAATAAATCATGTAGATAAGCTCAAAGGTAAATACTTGTTGATTCATGGCTCTGGCGATGATAATGTACATTTTCAAAATTCCATGCAAATGATGGAAGCCTTGATTCAAGCTAACAAACAATTTGATTCGCAGATTTATCCAGACAAGAATCATGGGATTTATGGAGGTAAAACCCGAATTCAATTGTATGATAAAATGACAAATTTCATAAAAGCGAATTTATAAAAATGACAAATTTTCAATCCCCAACTATAGAGGAAATTCAAAATTTTGAAGGTAAATATCCCAAGCAACTTTGGTATTTGTTCATGGTCGAAATGTGGGAGCGTTTTTGTTTTTATGGAATGCGTGGTGTTCTAACCTTTTTTATGGTTGACCAATTATTACTCAAGGACGATGCTGCAAATCTTCAGTATGGAGCAATCCAAGCTTTTGTTTATGCTTTTACGTTTATAGGAGGAATATTCGCAGATAAAATTCTAGGATTCAGAAAATCGCTGTTTTTTGGTGGAATTGTAATGATTGTTGGAAATTTGATCATAGCATTTTCTCCCCAAGAATTATTTTATTATGGAATTGCATTTTCAATTATTGGAATTGGATTTTTTAAGCCAAACATTTCCTCCATGGTTGGAGAATTATACCACGAAAAGGATGCAAGACGTGACGCAGGTTACGGATTATTCTATGCGGGAATAAATATTGGTGGACTACTTGGAGGAGCTCTTTGTATATATCTTGGCAAATATCAGTCTTGGACTTTATGTTTTTTAGCATCAGCTACTGTAATGATTTTGGGTCTCATTACTTTTATTTTAACGCAAAAACATTTAGGTCCAATTGGAAATTCTCCTTTGATAAAATCTGATCCAAAAAAGAAAACTATAAAAGAAATCGCAGTATATGTTGGTTCATTACTTAGTATTCCTTTCATTTTTTTGATGGTAAAAAACACCGATTATACTGATTATTTTATGTATACAATTGGAATTATTGCAATGTCTTATTTTATATTTGAGGTAATTAAATTAAACGACATCAAACTTCAGAAAAAGTTAATTGCTGCTTTTATATTTATATTTTTCTACTTTTTATTTAATGCGATTTATGAACAAAGTGGTGGATCCTTATCGCTTTTCGCTAAAGATAACTTAAATAATTCTTTGTTATTTTTTAATATAGATCCAAATATTGTAAACAATAGTTCAAACACATTATTTGTTGTTATTTTTAGTCCAATTTTGGGTTTACTTTGGATTTGGATGGCAAAAAAGAAAATCGAACCCAACACTTTGATTAAATTTGGAATCGGATTTTTATTTCTTTCGGCATCATTTTACATTTTCTATTACACAAAGTTTTTTGCAAATACTAGAGGTATAACTTCTTTGAATGTTTTTACATTTGCCTATTTAGTAACCACAATAGGAGAACTTTGCTTAGGACCAATTGGAATGTCAATAATCACGAAACTTTCGCCAAAAAAATTATTCGGAATGATGATGGGACTTTGGTTTCTAGCAAGTGCATTTGGTCAACTTGCAGCAGGAAAACTCGGAGCCGAAATGTCAAAAGGAAATACAGGAACAACACTAATGTCAAAATTACAATCCTACACAGATGGATATTATCAACTAGCAATATATTCTTTGATTGCTGGTGTTTTCTTGATTTTAATGACCCCAGTAATTAAAAAATTAATGCAAGAGGTAAAGTAAAAAATAATATATAAAATAAATAAAAAAATCATGACCGAAAATTCTACAGACCAGTTTTTTAAAAGTAACGTTCTAGGGCATCCGTCGGGATTGTTCGTAATTTTTTTCACAGAAATGTGGGAACGTTTCTCCTATTATGGAATGAGAGCACTATTAGTTTTATTTTTAACTAAATCAATGATAGAAAGCAACCCTGGGTGGGGCTGGCCACGTGAACACGCATTAGCAATTTACGGAACCTATACATCTCTTGCATATTTAACACCAATACTTGGGGGTTACATTGCAGATAAAATAATTGGATATCGTTGGGCGGTAATATATGGCTGTTTGTTAATGACTTTGGGTCATTTATCCATGGCAATGGAAGAAGTTAGTCATGTTTTTATGTATCTCGGATTGTTTTTGTTAGTTCTTGGCATTGGTCTTTTTAAACCAAACATGACATCGGTATTGTCACATATGTACAAAAATCATGTACAAAAAAAGGATGGAGCTTTTAGTATTTTTTACATGGGAGTAAACTCTGGAGCGTTTCTAGGGATGTTACTTTGCGGTTATATTGGCGAAAGCGAAAATTGGGGCTGGAGTTATGGTTTTGGATTAGCAGGAATTTTTATGTTGGTAGGAATGCTTCAGTTTTACTTTACTCAAAATATTTTTGGTGATATAGGTCTTAAGCCAGTTAAAAACGAAATTATTGATCACAACGAAGAGGAGAATATTTCAAAACTAAATCCTTTTTCTACATTTGATTTGTCGATAATTGGTTTAGTTTCAATTTTAGGATTGGCTTGGATAATAAATGATCCAGTTTCTAAAATTTCTAATTTTAATCTTTTTGATTTTAAAGTAGGAAACTTATCGGGTAGTAATTTTATGATTATTTTTGCTATTTTACTATTTGTTTTTATTTTAATAAAAAGAATCTCGCAATATACTCCAGTACTCCGTGATAGAATGATTGCAATTATTATTTTAGCATTTATAACAGTATTTTTTTGGGCTTCATTTGAACAAGCAGGTGGTTCAATGACCATTTTTGCATCAGATTATACAGATAGAATTTTGGAAGGAAATGCCAAAATTATTTTTAATATTGTTAATACGTTAATCACTATAACTCCAATGGTTTTGATAACCTATGTTTTGTACAGATTATTTCAACAAACATTTAAAAAATATGCATTAGGAAACATCGTGTTATCAATTGGTTTTGCAATTATATGGTTTTTAGTTATTTACATGCTAAAAGATCAATACTCCCAAGAAAAAGCAGAAATACCAGCAACTTGGTTCGGAATTCTAAATTCTTTGTTTATAATTACGTTTGCTCCACTTGTATCAAAATTATGGGAGAGCAAATACAATCCATCTGCAACAGTAAAAAATGGTTTGGGAATGATTTTACTTGGAATTGGTTTTGGAGTTTTGGCTTATGGATCTAGTTCAATTGCTCCTGGAGCAAAAGTTGCATCCGTTAGTATAATTTGGTTGGTACTAGCCTACTTTTTCCACACTATGGGAGAATTATTTATTTCGCCAGTTGGTTTGTCTTATTTGAGTAAATTGGCTCCAGGAAGAATGATAGGTATAATGTTTGGAATATGGTATTTAGCAATCGCAATTGGAAACAAAACTGCTGGGTCTCTTGGAGGTATGATCGATGAGATTACAGCTCAATATTCTATGACTACATTTTTCTTAATATTTACTTTTATTCCGATTGGGCTTGGAATTATTATTATGCTTTTGACTCCATTAGTAAAAAAACTAATGCACGGAGTTCATTAATTTTTATTTAGAGATCATTAAATCCGTTTAGTTTTTTTGGCTAAACGGATTTTTAAATTTTTTTTAAAAAACTAAACCTTCAATAAACTATTTTCTGCTCCAGCAAAATCATTCCAAATTTGAGAATCTGCTTGTGGCTCATTCAAAAATGCACCATCCACAACATATTTAAATTCGTACGATGCATCTTTTGGTAAATCGAATGTTGATTTGAAAATCCCATTTTTTTGTTTCAAAAGTGTTCCTTCGGAAACATTCCAATTGTTAAAATCTCCAACTACGGATGCTGAATTTGACTCTTTAGCTTCTACGGAGAAAGTAACCTTGCATACTGGCTTTGTTTTTATGAATTGTTTCTTAATTGCCATAACTAATTGAGATTAAAATTAATATTACAAAATTAACATAAATTTTTGATAAATCAACAAAATCAATAAAGATTTGAATTTAATTTACGTATTTAGTTAAATCATAGACATTATTGTAAATTTTTAGCAACTAATTTTGTGAAATAAATTCAAGAAAACGTTTTCATAATATGTTTTTCTCATTTATGTTTTTATAATTTCTAAAAAAAAAGTACATTTATAGATTAATTTCTAAAAAAAATGGAAAAAGACCAATATGAACTCTATGAGTATGCTAGAAGAAGACTCAAACAAAAGAAAAACCTCTATTTTCATTTTGTACTTTTTGTAATCCTAAGCATTTTTATGTACATAGTCAACAAATGGATTGGGCTTGGTGAACCAAACAATTGGTTTATTTGGGTAGCTACGGCATGGCTTTTTTTCCTTATTCTTCATTTTATTAAAGTTTTCATAACGGATCGATTCATGAATAAAAATTGGGAAAGAGAGCAAATAGATAAATTAGTTGCCAAACAAAAAATAAAAATCGATGAACTCGAAAAACAAGTTTAATTTCTCCGAAATTATTCCGACATCAATAGATATAAATTCATAAAATTCATAATATCAATTCCTTAACTAAAGAATGATAACACTAATCGCGGCTGTTGCCGAAAACAACGCTCTTGGCAAAAACAATGATCTTTTGTGGCATTTGCCAAAAGATTTTAAACGTTTTAAAGAAGTTACATCTGGACATTTCATTATAATGGGAAGAAAAACGTTTGAAAGTTTTCCGAAACCACTTCCAAATCGAACTCATGTTATAATTTCTCGTCACAAAACAGAAGCACCTGAAGGCTGTATTGTAGTTGAAAATCTAGAAAAAGCATTTGAAGTTTGCCCAAAAAACGAAGATATTTTTGTCATTGGCGGAGGGGAAATATACAAGCAAACAATTGCAATGGCAGACAAACTCGACATTACAAAAGTACATTCGAGTTTTGAGGCAGATGTTTTTTTTCCAGAAATAGATAGGAATATTTGGAAATTAGAATCCGAAGAATTTCATCAAAAAGACGATAAACACCAATTTGATTTTACTTTTCAGACCTTTGTCAAAAAAAATTAAAAATCATCACTATTCTTAAAACATTTAAATTTCCCAAAAATTTGTAAAGTCCAATTTACTAACAATCAATTTATTTATCTTTGC
>JAYWEG010000320.1:0-17019 GCA_043779445.1 Bacteroidota bacterium | reverse complement strand
CTGATATTAGTCAAAATTTTGGACTGCAAAAGTACACTTATTTATTTGCTTCTCCAATTCGCACTTTGCTACGCCAATTCGCACTTTCAGGCTCGGGTCAGGCTCGTGTCCTGCGGTCTATAATAATCTTTCTTTTTTTTCTCTTTCTTCGCCACTCAAAAAGCAAAGGATTTTCACTTCCATCGGGGCTAGTGAGCAACATTTTAAACAAAATATAAGTCCTTGAAAAACAATAAAAAAGAAAAATCGCTAACGAATTTGTATTCTAAATAAATAAGTGTACTTTTGCAGTCCAAAATTTTGACTAATATCAGGTTTTGGACAAATGTTTAATTAAAAATAAAATTATTGTGAACGCATTAAGCTACAAAACAGTATCAGCAAGCAAAGCAACCGTATCCAAAGAATGGATTGTGGTAGACGCTGACGGTCACAACCTGGGACGTCTTGCATCAAAGGTCGCTATGATCTTGAGAGGTAAGTACAAACCAAGTTACACACCGCACGTGGACTGTGGAGATAACGTAATTGTTATCAACTCAGAAAAAATTAACCTTACAGGTAACAAAATGGATGAAAAAACATACATTCGTCACACAGGTTATCCAGGAGGGCAAAGATCATTGACTGCAAAAGTATTGCAATCAAAAAATCCTGCACTTCTAGTAGAAAAAGCAGTAAAAGGAATGTTACCTAAAAATAAATTAGGAGCAGAACTTTTCAGAAATCTAAATGTTGTTGTTGGAACAGAGCACAAACAAGGAGCTCAAAAACCAAAAACAGTTAACCTAAACGATCTTAAATAATGGCAACTATACACAAAATTGGACGTAGAAAATGTGCTGTAGCACGTGTTTACGTATCTGAAGGTACTGGACAAATAACAGTTAACAAAAAACCATTTGCAACTTATTTTCCAACGGCAACATTACAATACAAAGTGTTACAACCTATGTCAATGACTGAAAATGTAACAAACTATGACGTAAAAGTTAACGTTTATGGTGGTGGTTCAACAGGTCAAGCAGAAGCAGTTCGTATGGCACTCGCAAGAGTAATGTGCGAAGTTGGCGAGGGAAACAGAGCTATCTTAAAACCAGAAGGTTTATTAACTAGAGACCCAAGAATGGTTGAACGTAAGAAATTCGGTCAGAAAAAAGCTCGTAAGAGATTTCAATTCTCTAAACGTTAATATTGCCTCTCTTATGCATTGGTATAGGACAAAAATTAAAATAATTTCAAAAACAATGTTATTGTTGCTCTGCCGAGGTAGGGAATTAGTTTAGCATCTAAATGATTTTTAAAGATTGTTAGATTATTAGATTATTAGATTATTAGATTTAAAAAAATCGAAAAATCAAGAAATCAATAAATCAAAAAATCGAAAGAAGAAACATTGCTAATCAACAGAACGTAAACTAAGAAAAAATGTCAAACAAAGTAGAAGTAAAAGAATTACTAGAAGCAGGTGTTCACTTCGGACACATGACTAGAAAATGGGATCCAAACATGGCTCCTTATATATATATGGAACGTAATGGTATTCACATTATCAACCTATATAAAACTGCAGCAAAAATCGAAGAAGCTAACGAAGCTATGAAGAAAATTGCAGCATCTGGTAGAAAAATATTATTTGTTGCTACCAAAAAACAAGCAAAAGACATCGTAGCTGAAAAAGCTGCGGCGTGCAACATGCCATATATTACAGAAAGATGGCCTGGGGGAATGTTGACGAATTTCGTTACAATTCGTAAAGCAGTTAAAAAGATGTCAACAATCGACAAAATGAAAAAAGATGGAACTTTTATGACTTTGTCAAAAAAAGAACGTCTTCAAGTTGATCGTCTTCGCGCAAAATTAGAAAAAAATTTAGGTTCAATCGCAGATATGTCAAGGCTTCCAGCAGCATTGTTCGTAGTGGATATCAAAGCAGAACATATCGCAATCAAAGAAGCTCAGAAATTAAACATTCCAGTATTTGCAATGGTTGATACAAATTCTGATCCTCGTGAAGTTGATTATGTAATTCCATCAAATGATGATGCTTCAAAATCTATTGATAAAATTTTAACTCTAGTAACGGCTGCTGTTGTAGACGGATTGGCTAACAGAACTTCTGAAGGAACTGATGATTCACAAGAAGGTGCAGAAGTTGCATCAGTTGCAGAAACTGCTCCAGTTGAAGTTGCTGCTCCAGCAGTAGCCGAAGAAGTTGTTGCTGAAGCAACTCCAGAAGCCGAGGCAAAAACAGAAGAGTAAATCCCCTCCCCAGCCCTCCTCAAAGGGGAGGGAGAAAAAAGTGAGGTTCGAAATAAAAAATAAAAAATTAAAACATTCTATTCCAATCTCCCTTCCCTTTGGGGAGGGTCGGAGTGGGGCTTATACAAATATATTATGGCAACAATTACTGCTGCGGATGTAAATAAATTAAGAACAATGACAGGTGCAGGAATGATGGACTGCAAAAAAGCACTTGTTGAATCTGATGGAGATTTTGATTTAGCAATCGAAAACCTTCGAAAAAAAGGACAAAAAGTTGCTGCAAACCGTTCTGATAGAGAATCTACGGAAGGTGCTGCAATTGCAGTGGTGAACGCTGACAAAACTGTTGGCGTTGTTATTACACTAAACTGTGAAACTGATTTTGTTGGAATGAATGAAAGTTTTGTAAAAATGGCTACCGAAATGGCTCATTTGGCATTGAACTTCAAAACTAAAGAAGAATTTTTAGCTGCAGATTTCAATGGAATATCTGTTGCAGAAAAATTAATCGAACAAACTGGTGTTATTGGTGAAAAACTAGAAATCAGAACTTTCGAAAGATTAGAAGGTGCATTTGTAGGATCATACATTCACTCTGGCAACAAAATAGCTACAATAACTTCGCTTTCTGCTGTAGTAGAAGGTGCGGATGAAGCTGCAAGAAACGTATCTATGCAAGCTGCTGCAATGAACCCAATCGCTTTAGACGAAGCTGGTGTTGATGCTGACGTTATTGCTAAAGAAATAGAAATCGCTAAAGACTTACTTCGTCAAGAAGGAAAACCAGAAGCAATGATTGAAAATATTGCAAAAGGAAAATTAGGTCGTTTCTTTAAAGACAATACCCTAGTTAACCAAGATTACATCAAAGATAGTTCCATGAGCGTTGCAGCTTATGCAAAAACTGTTGGAGTAACGGTTACAGGTTTCAAGAGAGCGGCTTTAGGTTAATTTTCTAAAATCCTAAATAGACATAAATCCCGTTTCATGAATTTGAAACGGGATTTTATATTAAAAATATACATTCAAAAAATTAGATTTGCCAAAAAAATGTTTCAATTTAAACAGTTTTCAGTTCAACAAGATCAATGTGCCATGAAAGTAGGAACAGATGGAGTTTTGCTTGGCGCTTGGACACCAATTGAAAACAACCCGAAATCTATTTTAGACATTGGAACAGGAACAGGAATCATTGCCTTGATGTTAGCACAACGTTGCCTAGCGGAACAAATAGATGCTTTAGAGATTGAAGAAAAAGCCTATGAGCAAGCAACCGATAATTTTGAAAATTCTCCATGGTCGGATCGTTTATTTTGTTTTCATGCAGGTTTAGATGAATTTATTGAAGAACCAGAACAGGAATATGATTTGATAGTGTGCAATCCCCCTTTTTATTCCGAAGATTACAAAACTAATGATCAAAATAGAAATTTAGCACGTTTTCAAGACGCTATGCCTTTTGAAGAATTGATTGAAGCGGCCGAATTATTACTTTCTGAAAATGGGATTTTTGCGGTTATTATTCCATTTAAAGAAGAACAAAATTTCATAGAATTATGTGCACATATGGAACTTTTCCCGATCAAAATTACTCGTGTTAAAGGTTCACCTGCATCTCCGATAGTGCGAAGCTTATTAGCCTTTAAGCGATTTGAAATGAGTGTTTTGACTTTCGACGAATTAGTTATTGAAATTAACAGGCACGAATACACTAACGAATATATTGAACTCACAAAAGATTTTTATTTGAAGATGTAGCCCTAGCCCCTATGATTTCTGTATCCCTCGCTTTTTTGCGTGGAAAAAGCGAACAGCGAGGCTAGAGCCTGAAAGAACGACTGGCGAAGCAAACAACTTCTGAAAATTATAACAATTGTTCAGCATTTTCTACAATTTGTTTCCTTAACTTTGCAACTATTTGAAAACAAAAACAGATACAAAAAATGAGACCAGACTTATTTCAAGCTCCAGATTATTATTTACTCGACGATTTATTGACCGAAGAACATAAAATGGTTCGTGATGCTGCTAGAGCATGGGTAAAAAGAGACGTTTCTCCTATTATCGAAGAATATGCCCAAAAAGCTGAATTTCCCAAACAAATAATTAAAGGATTAGCAGATATTGGTGGTTTTGGGCCCTATATTCCAGAACAATATGGTGGAGCGGGTTTAGACCAAATCTCGTATGGTTTGATTATGCAAGAAATTGAACGTGGAGATTCCGGTGTTCGTTCTACATCTTCTGTACAGTCTTCTTTGGTTATGTATCCAATTTGGAAATATGGAAACGAAGAACAACGTATGAAATATTTACCAAAATTAGCTACTGGCGAAATGATGGGATGTTTTGGGCTAACCGAGCCAGATCATGGGTCAAACCCTGGTGGAATGACTACAAATTTCAAGGACAAAGGCGATCATTATTTATTAAATGGGGCTAAAATGTGGATATCGAATGCTCCTTTTGCAGATATTGCTGTTGTTTGGGCAAAAAACGAGGAAGGACGAATTCATGGTTTAATCGTTGAACGTGGTATGGAAGGATTCTCAACTCCAGAAACTCACAATAAATGGTCGCTTCGAGCCTCGTCAACTGGTGAATTAGTTTTTAATAATGTAAAAGTTCCAAAAGCGAATTTGTTACCAAATAAATCTGGATTAGGCGCACCACTAGGTTGTCTAGATTCTGCACGATACGGAATCGCTTGGGGTGCCATTGGAGCAGCGATGGATTGCTATGATACGGCCTTGCGTTATGCAAAAGAAAGAATTCAATTCGGGAAACCAATTGCTGCAACGCAATTGCAACAGAAAAAGTTAGCTGAAATGATCACAGAAATTACCAAAGCTCAATTACTAACTTGGCGCTTGGGTGTTTTGCGTAACGAAGGTCGCGCAACGACAGCTCAAATCTCAATGGCAAAAAGAAACAATGTTGATATGGCGGTACATATTGCCCGTGAAGCAAGGCAAATCCTTGGTGGAATGGGAATCACTGGCGAATATTCAATTATGAGACACATGATGAACTTGGAATCGGTACTAACCTATGAAGGCACACACGATATTCATTTATTGATTACTGGAGCGGATATAACCGGAATTCCAGCATTTCAATCATAATAAACAAATTACATTTAAAAGCCTTTAGCTCGAAAAGAAGATTTAAAGGCTTTTATTTTTATTTAAAGTACTAATTCAGTTTAAAATTATATTCAATTTTTCCAACTTGTAGTTCAGAAGCATTTTCGTCTGCACTCCATTTAGTATTCATTGCGGCGATTTTGGCTTGCTCTAAAAGACATTTTGCAGTGTTTGTTGTACCTTTTATTCCTGCAGTTGCGCTAATTGTTTTGCCGTTTTTATCTACTGTAATTTGAACCACTACTTTTCCAACTTCGTCGCAATTGTATGCTGGAGAGGGTTTTGAAAGTGCTTTTCTGTCACCTAACGAATACCCTGCGCCAGAACCTTTTCCGTTTCCTGAACCAGAACCTCCACCAGTTCCTGATCCATATCCTAGACCAGTCCCAGTTCCGTTTCCAGAACCATTTCCTCCGCCTGTACCGCCACCAGAACCTCCTGCGCCATAGCCAGAATTATTCAAACCACCATTTGCAGAACCCTGATTTCCAGAAATTTTGCCGTTTCCGTCACCGTTTTTTGAACCTTTCAAAATATTAGAGAGCGCATCGTTTTGTGGTTTTGAGGGTGTTTTTGGAATTTCTTTTACTGACTTTGTGATAACAACTGTTTTCGTTTCTTTGATTAGGACTTCTTTGACTTTTTTTACCTTGACTTTTTTAGGAATAACAACGCCTTCGTCTTTTGAGTTTTCTTCTGCAATAACATCTTGTTCTTGTTGAATTTCTTTTACGGGAATTGGTTTAGATGTATTTTTTACAACTTTCTCTTCATTGTGGAAATTATTTCCCATGCCAACTTCTGTATCACCAAAATTTACAGAAACGCCGCCACCTCCACCACCTCCTGCTAATTCTGCCATATTTGATGGTGGCCAAAACCGAATAAAAAATAAAATCAATAACATAGTTGCATATAAAAACAACGACAATAAAATCGATTTTCTTTTATCTGAACCTGAGGCATTGACAAATTTATCTGACAATTTGCTTAATATTATATTTGACATTTATTTAATTTATAAAATTAAAAACGTTTAAAATTAATTAAAATTGTTAAGATTTGAAAATTTAGAATTTAATTCTAAATACATTCGATTGCTAAAAAACAAATGGCTCCAGACAAAAAACCTATTAAGGCCAACCACGAAATTTTTTTGAAATACCATATAAAATTAATTTTTTCCATTCCCATGGCAGCAACTCCAGCAGCTGATCCAATGATGAGCATACTGCCGCCAGTTCCAGTACAATATGCAATAAAATGCCAAATCGGACTATCTATTTCTTGAGTAAACATTCCGATAGTAGCGGCAACAAGAGGCACATTATCTACAACCGCCGATAAAAACCCAAGAAGGATTACTACAATATTAGTGTTTGGGATCGAATTCGATAAATTTTCGGCTGCAAAACGCAAGGTTCCCACATCGAGATTATTAACGCTTCCGAACACCAAACTTTCCAAACAAGCTACAGCCATTAAAATCCCTAGAAAAAATAAAATACTTGAAATTTCAATTCTGGATAATGCATTTTGAACTGAATAATTTTTATTTGATTTATCAAAATTTTCTTCTGGATGAATAAATTCTGAACATAACCAAACAAATCCTAGACTAAAAATCATCCCAATGTAGGGAGGAAGATGTGTTAGAGTTTTAAAAATTGGTACAAAAACAATAGCTATTATTCCAATAATTAGCATTTTTTTGCTGCTCAACAATTTGTTTTCACCAAAACTTTCAAAATCATAATTTTCAATATTTCCTTTGAAAATTTTTAGTTTCGAAGCAATAAAAAAAGGTAGGACAAAACATACAATGGATGGTAAAATCATAAATTCCATTAATCCTCTTGCTGAAACTTTACCAGAAATCCAAAGCATTGTTGTGGTTACATCGCCAATTGGACTCCAAGCTCCGCCTGCATTTGTAGCAATAATAATTAGCGAAGCATACCAAATTCGAACTTCTTTATTTAGAATCAATTTTCGCAAAACCGATATAATAACTATTGTTGCTGTTAGATTATCGATAATTGCAGATAGAAAAAAACCGATAATTCCGATAATCCAAAGTAATTTAACCTTGGATTTCGTCTTAATAAACGATTTTATAATGTCAAAACCCTCATGCAAATCGACCAATTCAACAATGGTCATGGCTCCTATTAAAAAAATTAAAATTTCGCAAGTAGCTGCAAAATGATGAGTTAGCAATGATTGAAATCCCTCGGTTTGAAGTTCTGGATTTTTTTTAAAAATATTGAAAACTATTCCGCTAGAATCAATAACAGAAAACCAACCTAAATTAAAACCAACGGCTAAAAAGCCCCACATTACAGATGCCATAAGCAATGCTGGAACTGTTTTGTCTAGTTTTAAGGAATGTTCTAACGTAATAATTACATAACCTAAAACAAATATAAAAATGAGAATTGATATCAAATTATGTTATTTTTTATATGATCCTAAAAAAATTTTAGAATTAATTTTTGTTTTATTGTTTAAAAAAGTTTTAATATTTTTTACAAAGATAAAATTTATAACAGGAATAAAATGTAGCGAGCTTTTTTAGTAGTTCTCACTGAAGTTGAAAAATATTATTTTTCTAAAAAGATCTAAATCATGATTTGTAATTTTCAAATTAAAAATATATTCATTTTATTCATAGCTTTAAATTGTAGGCAAATCAAAATACGAAAAAACGCATCTGTATAAAACATGATGCGTTTTTTTTGTATAAGTAAAACGAAATTTATTTGTCGTCTGATAAATACGTTTTATTTCCGTTTTTGTTAATATAATATCTTCCACCACGAGGTCCAGTAAATACTTTTTTACCATTATACTCGCCAGTAACTTTATCTGCAACCGCTGGAGCTTTTTCTGTAGATACTTTTTCTTTAACTACCTTTTTTGGAGTTGTTGTAGTGGTTGTTTTTGCTGGCTCAGAAGTTTTTGTAGTCGTAGTTGCAGTTGTTTTTGGTTTGGCATCTTTTTCGACTTTTTTAGCATCTCTCTTTGCTTTAGCCTCTGCTTTTTTAGCTTCTTTATCATCTGCTGCTACTGTTGGAGTTGTTTTGGACTCTTTTTCGGCTTTTTTAGCGTCACGTTTTGCTTTCGCTTCTGCTTTTTTGTCTGTAGCTGTCATTGGCATAGGAGAAGATGAAGTTTTTGCCTTGGCATCTTTTTCTGCCTTCTTAGCATCTCTTTTTGCTTTTGCTTCGGCTTTTTTGGCTTCTTTATCGGCATCTTTTTGAGCAGAATCATCTTTTTTTGCCTTTACAGATTTTTCAGTTTTGGCTTTTTTTGGTTTAGTTGCTGTTTCCTGAGCATAAAAATTCGTTGAGAATACAAACAAGAAACATAGTAACAATAACTTTTTCATAATTTTAGTTTTAAATAAATTGAATAATTAAAATTAAGTTTTTTATTTAATTCAACGCATTTTTTTAACAACAATTTAATTTTTTTGTTAATTTGTTTAAAAAAATGCTCTAAGTTGCACATTACCAGTGTGAATTGTTTTACTTGTCTCGCTCTTTCTGCCTTGATAATTGATATTTATGTCTAAATATTGCGTTAAATTCTTTTGTAAAACAAATCTCCATGTCAAATTTTTGCCTGGTTGCAATCCTTCTAACATTTGAAACGCTACTGGTGATAGTTCATTTCCAGCAAATTGATTGTCGATTAGCGAAAATTCTCCATTTGTTGAGAATTTTTTATCATTAGAAATCGAAAATGAAGTTCCAAATTGTGTTTGTTTCAAATTCTCTAACTCGCCAATTGTATTTTTTTTATTTTTATATTCATAAAATAAATCTAAACTGGCATTTTTTGTAACCAAATAGGATATTTTTGGCATTATTTCCGAGGTTTTTAAATTGAAATTTCGAGTGGCATAATTCTCCGACTTAGTAACTAATTTTCCTGTTTTTCCGTTTATTGAAAACAACCAAGTTTTGGAAAACAAATGTTCATATTGCAATTGATGTGACATAATTTTATTTTCTAATGCACCCGCAGAGAGCAAATTTTTAGATTGATTATTTAAAAAAGTATAGGTAACCGAATTTTTTTGTTTCCCTCTATTATAATACAAAACATTTCTGAAATTTGAATTTAAACCTAACAAATCCTCTGAATTTCGAAATGGATTGAGATCGAAATTGTCTGAATTTCTGATAATTTTTCTATCAAATGAAAAAGTAGTTTGATTGTAGAAAAAAGATAGTAATTTTCTATATCCGAGTTCGTTTTGCCAGATATTTGGATTGAGCGTTATGGATTGCGAGAATTTATTTTGATGCGTATTAATGAAAATTTGATTAGGTAAATACAACCTCACAAATCTTGCTTGATCTTGAAATGGTGCAATTTCAAACTCTAAAATTTCCTGAATACCATTTCCATTATAGTCTTTCCAGGTATAGACTCCAAGTCCAGGAGCAACTTCAATATACGTAAATTCTTGCTGCGCAATTGTTCCTGAGGCAGTTTCGAAATTGGTTGTCGATAGAACCAAATTTTTAAAATATCTATCGTTATATTGTAATCTCGAATTCAAAGAATTTTGATTTTTTGTTAATGGGTTTTCAAATTTTAGAGTTCTGTAATTGATGAAAATTGATAAATTCCTTTTTTCTGATTGAATAAGTTTCGACTTTAGGTAAAAAGAATTCGACTGATTAACACGTTTCAAAAAACCCATTTGCAAACTATCATTTACTCGATTTAGATATCCAAATTCTACGAAAACCTTTGTCGAATCGCCTCGACCAACCAAAGCACCATATTCTAAGAACTTCTGACTCAAAGTCGAAAAGGTGTTTGTGGATTTTAATTTTTCTTGATTATTTTCGATTCGCAAACTAGTTCCAATCCAATTTTTTTTAAAATTATATCGGATTTGCGAATGATTTCTAAAAAATTTAGAATCAGAAAAACTACCTTCACTTTGTAAATAACTTGTTTGATTTTGAAGTTTGAAATTTTTATGATTAATCAATGCATCAAAAACATGTCGATTCCCTGAAAAACTTTCAGAGAAATTTAATTTTTCGAATTGATAGGTTAATTTTCCGTTTTGTGGCAATAAAAAATTCAAACCAGAAATCAAATAACTTTGATTTCCAGAAAACGTTGTCAAATTCCAATCTCTGTTGAATTCAATTGCAAAAAGGCGTTCGATTGTTCTGAAGTTTTTCTGAACAAATTGAAAATTTCCGAATCCATCAACAGTCCATTTTTTAGAAAAAAGTCGTTTTTTGAAATTTAATTTTCCTGCAAAACCAACATTATCGTTGTCATCTATCGAGGAAAATAGATTTTTATCATTATCACTAATTCCGATTTCAAAATCAACTAATGTTTTTTCTGACGGACTAAATTTGCCTAAAATTGTTGCGATTTGAAGTTGGGTTGGAGGAATTAACTTTATTATTGGTTCAAAACTTCCTTGTAAAACTCCAGCAATTGGTGCAACATATTGATAGATTTTTCCGATTGCCGAAGCGTTTGATAAAATATAATTTCCTGCATTATTTCCAACAGAACTAAACCGAACGTTATACAAAATATCTGTCGAAATATTCGAATATTCAAAGTAGGTAGTTGCTCCAACGCTTACTTTTTTGTAGAGTGTTTTGTTAGCAGAATAGGTGTCTAAATAAGCCGATTGAGAACTCATCAAATCTAGATTATCGCCAGCATTTACAAGAATTTGTGCTTGATCTTCAGAAAGATTTTGTTGTAAAGGTTGATTTTTTACATCATTTTCTGAATATAAAAATCCACCAATACTCCATTTTTTTGCTTCATGAACTACTCCTCCATACGTCACAAAACGAGTGTAATTTCTTTCAGTATATTGATATTCGATTACAATTCGCATTTCGGATGTGATCGGATATTGTGCTGTGAATTTAATTTCTCCCGCATTGTAATCTATTACATAATCTTTATCATCGCCACGTTTGAGCAAAATTCCATTTACAAAAACATTTTCCGACCCCGAAATTACAATAATATACAATTCTCCATTTTGACCACGTAATTTGTAGGGTCCTTGATTTCCTTCTTTTCCAGTAAAATTGCTTTTTGCATATTGCCCTCGAACCAAAGCGCCAGATGCAAAAACTGTAGTTTTATTATCTGATTTACCAAAACTAAAATTGGTGGCTAGTCCTTGAACTTTTTTATTGAAATTTAAGAATTTTGATTTTCTGTTTTCTAAAAAAATATCACCAGCCCGAAGATTCCATTTATCCGAAAATAATTCAATAAAAATTTGATCAAATTCATCAATTCGTTGTGAATACCCACCGTTTTGCAATGGAATATTACTGTCTTGTATAGAAGCTCGAATACTTACTTTATCAGATATTTTTCCAGTGATTTTTAAATCTAATTTCGAATTTGTGACAGCATTTTGATTGTTTCCAATTGTAACCCCACGAGTAATGCTACCCGAAGTATTTAAACCATCGAAAGGAACAAATTTTTTGGATATATCTGTTGAAACTTTATAAAGATTGTCCTCTTCGGATTTATTGGTTACAACCCGATTAGTTTCGTAAACACTATATTCTTTGGTTAAAAAACTTGGTAATTTTTGATATTGTACTGAAACAGAATCGTTTAAAAAGGTGGATTTTTTATTGAAAATTAAAAATCCTTTTGGATAATTTACCTTATAAAAACTTGTATCTATTAGTTGATCTTGACGATCTAAAATTTTGAAATAAGTTGAATTCAAACTAAAATTTTCAATTTGGATGGTATCATTTGTCGCAATGAATTTTTTTACTGAAAATTTCGTATTTATTTCTTGAGCAATAAGCACAGAAAAACATAAAAAAAATAACACGAAAAATAGTTTTTTCAACATAAGATATATAACGCAAAGACATCAAAAGTAGTGTGTTTTTGGTTAATTTTAAGATTTATTTTGAGGAGAGAAATTATTTTTTATCTCAATTTATATTTTCTTTAGTTACAATTTGCATGGTTTCACGACTGACTTGTTTGAGCATTACTTTTTTGTCTTTTTCGACAATTTGTGCCGCATTTTCATCAAAATGTCTAATAGTGTAAAGAGACACATTTTCGTTGTAAGAAACTTTAAACTTCTTTGAAAGTTGATTTCTTAAATCATTAAAATTTCCGAATTTATCTTCTACACAAATAGAAAAACTTATGGCAGAGTTTTGAATTAGACTAACTTTAATTTTATATCGATGCAAAAGATCAAAAATTTCGCTAATGTTTTCTTCCATAATAAAAGAAAAATCAATAGACGAAAGTGAAATCAAGAGTTGATTTTTTTTGACAATAAAACAAGGTAATTGTGGTTCTAAATCTTTTCCTTTTGAGACTGACGTGCCAGATAATTCTGGATTTATAAATGATTTTACAAACAATGGAATTTCCTTTTTTTGCAAAGGTTGCAATGTTTTTGGATGGATAACGCTCGCTCCATAGAATGCCAATTCAATGGCTTCGCGGTATGAAATTTGGTTTAGCAAAGTAGCATTTTCGAAATAACGTGGATCGGCATTCATCACACCAGGAACGTCTTTCCAAATCGTTACACTCTCGGCATTTGTACAATAGGCAAAAATTGCTGCTGTATAATCGGATCCTTCTCTACCCAGAGTTGTTGTAAACCCATTATCGTCAGATCCCAAAAAGCCTTGTGTAATGTTCAAGATTTTTTTCTTGATATTTTTCGAAATGTTTTTTTGGGTTACCTCCCAATCGACTTCTGCATCTCTGTAATTTGAGTCGGTTTTAATGAAATTCCGAACGTCAATCCAGTTGGTTTCAATACTCATTGAATTCATGAAATGAGCCAAGATTGTTGAAGAAATTAGTTCTCCATAACTGACAATTTGATCGTAAACGAAATTATAATTCGGAGATTTGTTGTGGCTCAAAAAATAATCTAAATCATCTAAATGAATTTTAACAGCTTCGAAAACTTTGTGATTATCTTCAAACAAATCCATTAAAATTTGGTTATGATATTTTTTTACTTCTTGAATTGATGCTTGTAATGTTTTTGATTTTTCGAAATAATCTGAAACTACGATTTCCAGAGCATTTGTTGTTTTACCCATTGCCGAAACTACAATCAAAACATCTTGAAAACCGACTTTTTGCAAAACATCATACACATTTTTTATACTAAATGCATCTTTAACGGATGCACCACCAAATTTGAATATTCTCATTAGTTATATAGAAATTAGAATTTTTAGATTAAGAAATTATGGAATTAGATTTCAAAAAAGTATTAATTCCGTCTTGATCCATTTGTGCTACTAGCCAATCTTTTTTTACGTCTGCACCTGTTTTTTCGTAGAAATCTATTGCGGGTTGGTTCCAATCGAGAACATTCCATTCAATTCGGCGAACATTTTGACGTTTTCCTTCTTTTATAATTTCGGAATACAAGGCAAACCCACAACCAGAACCTCGCATTTTTTCTTTAACAATCAAATCTTCGAGATGAATTGTTTTGCCTTTCCAGGTGGAATATCTATTATAATATAAAGCCATCCCAACTATTTCTTCTGAAACTTCTGCAACAAAAAATTTAAATAAAGGATTGTTGCCAAAACCATCTTGTTCTAAATCTTGAACGGAAATCACAACTGCTTGCGGTTCTTTCTCAAAAACTGCCAACTCATTTATTAATTCTAAAACGGCTGGAAGATCTTTTTTTTGTCCTTTTCTTATAATCATTTTGATTATTTTTTCTTTTTTGGAGCCACTTTTGCTTTTCCTTTAGATGCTTTAACATATGGCTTGTACAAACCATCGGCTTCGGCTTTTGCTTTTGCCTCAGCTGCTCTTTCTTTTGCATCAGGGTGAGAACTCATCATTCTGTCTATAATGGAACCTTCGGCACCCCCACTTAAACTCGCTAAAAGATTAAAAGCAGATTCCACTGCATTGACATTGTATCCGTTTCTTTTCATGAAATCGTAAGAATAATTATCTGCGTCGGACTCTTGTGTTCGACTATGTTTGCTGTCAATCAATGCGTTTCCTATTTTGCCTAATTGACTTTCAGTAACTGCATTTACTTTATCAGACTGCGACGATGCTGCGTCGAGTAGGGCCTCTTTTTTGTAAGCTGCTTTAATTGCATCACGAGTATCATGATTGGCAACGTGTCCAATTTCATGACCAATTACTGCTAAAAGCTCGTTGTCGTCCATAACATCCATTAACCCGGAAAACACACGAACACTTCCATCTGCACAAGCAAAAGCATTGATCTCTTTTACTTTATATACTTTAAAGTTTAGAGCCAATCCGTTTTCTGCTTTGTGTTTTCCGAAAACTTTATTCAAACGAATAGTGTAGGGATCTTTTGATCCAGCCACTGGATTGTCTTTGTCCATTTTCGCAACGGCTTCAGTTGCCATTGCTGAAGCCTCTTGGTCGCTAAAAGTGAATCCTTTGTAGGCTTTGGCCAATGAACCAAGCGCTTTATCTCCAAGATTAATCTGTGCGTAAATTGAATTTAATCCAAATAAAAATAAGATCGTTAGTGTTTTTAGACTCTTTGTTTTCATGAAATGTTCTTTTTATTTTAATTACAAATATAAGTAACTTTATTATTTTGTTGATAATTTATTTTAACAGAATTTAATTCTCTTTGATTTAAAAATATATCCGATATTTGCCAAACAACTACAACAAAATCGAAATGGAAGAACGTAACAAAACCCTCGGAGAATTCATTATTGAAAATCAAAATGCTTTTCAATATTCATCGGGAGAACTTTCTAGAATAATCAATTCTATTCGCTTGGCAGCAAAAGTAGTGAACTACAAGGTCAACAAAGCAGGTTTAGTAGATATTGTTGGGGCTGCCGGAGAACAAAACATTCAAGGTGAAGACCAACAAAAACTCGATGTTTATGCCAACGAAGTTTTTATTCAAACGTTGATTAACCGCGAAATTGTTTGCGGAATTGCCTCAGAAGAAAATGATGAATTCGTTACGGTTTCGGGCTCTGATAACAATCATAATAATAAATATGTAGTTTTGATGGATCCATTAGATGGTTCTTCTAATATCGATGTAAATGTTTCTGTTGGAACAATTTTTTCGGTCTACAGACGTGTTACACCCATTGGAACACCAGTTAGTTTAGAAGATTTTTTGCAACCAGGAACGCAACAAGTTGCCGCTGGCTATGTGATATATGGTACTTCAACGATGTTAGTTTATACTACAGGTCATGGAGTTAATGGTTTTACATTGAATCCGGCTATTGGAACTTTTTATCTTTCGCATCCTAACATGAAATTTTCTAAGGATGGCACAATTTATTCTATAAACGAAGGAAATTATGTTCATTTCCCACAAGGTGTAAAAAATTATCTCAAATACTGTCAACTCGAAGAAGGCGATCGACCATATACTTCTAGATACATCGGAAGTTTAGTTTCAGATATCCATCGGAATATGATCAAAGGAGGAATTTATATTTATCCAACAACAACAAAATCGCCAACTGGAAAATTACGTTTGTTATATGAATGTAATCCGATGGCGTTTATTGCAGAACAGGCTGGCGGAAAAGCAAGTAATGGTTTTTCGAGAATTATGGAAATTAAACCGACTGAACTTCATGAACGTGTTCCGTTTTTTTGTGGAAGTTATAATATGGTAGAAAAAGCAGAAGAATTTATGAAAGCGAGTATTTGACTTGTAACACTTAAAAGACATTTATTTGCCATTTATTAATTTTTATATAAAACTTAAAAAGCAAAAGAAATAATTAAGCTTTCAAAACCACAAAACATATATATGTTTCATAAAAAAAGCCCACTAATAAGGGCTTTCATAACTTTAACTAAAAAATTTATTTATTCATGTGTTGAATTTCGAACAAAAAGGTATCTAAATCAACATCTAGAACTAATAAAGACAATGCTTTATCGACAATAAATCCTACATTTCCTGGTGTAAATCCTAATGCAAGTGCAAATCGTGTTAGGATTTCTTTTTGTTTTGGACCAAGTATATGATCGGCATAAACCATACGAGATAAATCATACAAACGTTCCAAACGTTGGGAATGCAAAAATGGGGGATTGATAGGATATTTTAAAGGATTTTCTAAAATTTCATCATATTCTGCGTCAGAAATCTCTAAACGACTTTTTAGTTTATCTAAAAATTGTTTTTCCTCCTCGCTCAACGCTCCATCTGCAATAGCTACACGAACAATTGCTGAAAAATGACCTTTGTTTCTACTTTTAAATTCGCTATCGAATAAATCTGAAAATGACATACTATTTTTTTTAATTGAGATACAAATGTACTTTTATTTCAAATTTTATGAAAGTAATTAACAATCTTTTTTAACAATTGTTTTTGAACTTCAAAATCAATAATTCAAAATAAAGTGTAAATTTGAAATCAAATTAATAAATTACATAAAATGTCAGAGTTTTGGACTTATTTTGAAATTGGAATTAGACATGTGTTAAACATTAGTGCTTACGACCATGTTTTATTTCTTATTGCTTTGACCGTTCCGTATACTTTCAAAGATTGGAAAAAAATACTTTTTTT
>JAYWEG010000319.1:0-17043 GCA_043779445.1 Bacteroidota bacterium | reverse complement strand
TTTATCAATAATATGAGCAAATTTTGAACCTAAAAATTGATCTAATTTTCCTTTCAATTTTAGATTCTCATAAAAAGTTCGTAATTCGTTATCCGATGTAAACAATACATGCCAACCAGAAACATCTGTAATTCCACCTAGTTTTACCATTAATTCTCTGGCATCTTTTTCAGAACTTTCTGGAACAACTAACACAAATTGAAAATCCGTAAAAGTTTTGTTTTTGTTATAAATTTGTTCTGTCAAATTGAAATAATTACCTTGATTTTTGATTAGATCTTTACCAGGAAAAGACAAGATGGTTATTTTGTTGTTTAACGTAACTTTTTCGTTATTCATGGATTTCCAATTTCCAAAATCTGGAACTTGCTTTGTAATCATAGGTAATTTACCAAAATGATTTATTCCCGATGCAAAAAACAAATAACAAGCCAAAGGAAGTATAAACAAGATAAAAAGGACAATTTTCTTTTTCATTTTAAGGAAACTAATTATACACAAAAATAAAAAAAGGCATCCAATGGACACCTTTAAAATCAAATAATATTATGTTAAAAATTCCATTTAATTGTAGAATCTTTAAATATACCGAAAATATAATTTCCTTCAATGAGAACTATCATTACAAGATATAAAACTAAAAAAATTAGTGGTGCCACTACAGACCATCGCAAACTCGATTTTTCGCCCTCCATGTGCATAAATGCCCAAACAATATAATAGGCTTTTACGAGTGTTAAAATAATGAAAATCCAGTTTAGAAGATTCATGTGTAACAAATCATTCATGTGTAATGCTTCCGGTTTTATTAAACCTAGAATAACTTCAACTGTTGTTATTACGGAAAGTAGTACAAATACAGTCCAAATTCTTTTAGTGTTCGACTCGTGTCCGTGTTCCGCTGCGTGTGTTTGTGACATAACTATAATTTATATAAATTAAACTAGGTAGAAAAAAGTGAATACGAACACCCAAACTAAATCGACAAAATGCCAATATAATCCAACTTTTTCAACCATTTCATAACTTTTTCGTTTTTCGTAGGTTCCTAAAAGAACATTAAAGAAAATAATAATATTGATTAAAACTCCAGTAAATACATGGAAACCGTGAAATCCTGTAATAAAGAAAAAGAAATTGGCAAATAATTTTGCTCCATATTCATTTCTGATCAAATTAGCTCCTTCGACTACATAGTGCGCATTTGCAATCATTTTTTCAGATTCTGCTCGCGATAGCGTTGTTTTGTGCTTTTCTTTTGATATGTGTTCTGTTCTCACTACCAAATTTGGATGTGATTTGAAAGCCGCTTGAACTTCTGCAACAGAATAGGTAGGTAAAGTTCCTTCTTCCATAAACCATCTACCTTCAGCACGAGTCAATTGTTCACGCTCATCCGATGGTAATTGAACAACAAATTCTTCGAGTTTTACCCGATGTCCTTTTCCATCCATAAACTGGAGAATACTTCCTCCCTTTGTTTCAATCGCACCATACTCACCATGTATGAAATTTTTCCACTCCCAAGCTTGTGAGCCTAAGAATATGGCTCCACCAATAATAGTCAGAAACATATAAAAGGTAACTTTTGCTTTATTCATATGATGACCAGCATCTACAGCAAGTACCATGGTTACTGATGAACCAATCAAAATAAATGTCATTAATGCTACATAGAGCATTGGGACATTTTGACCATGCAAGAACGGAAAGTGATTGAAAACTTCGTCGGCAAGTGGCCAAGTTTCTATAAATTTGAATCTAGAAAAACCGTAAGCAGCAAGAAATCCTGAAAACGTTAAAGCATCTGACACGATAAAAAACCACATCATTAATTTGCCATAATTTGCTCCCATTGGTTCGTTTCCGCCGTCCCAAGTTTTATCTTCGTTGTAATCTGAAATATTAGTATTAGCCATTTTATAAACTTTGAATGTGCAAATTTACATTTTTTTCTTATTTAAAGAAATATAAAAATAAAAATAAATACACCCAAAGTAAATCTAGGAAATGCCAAAACATGACTCCAAGTTCGATTCCTAGATAACTACTTGAATTATATTTATTTAGGAAATTTTTTATATTGATGACAACGACACAAATTAATCCAACAAACAAGTGAGCCAAGTGAACAATTGCAACTACAAACAAAAATGTTGTTGTAATTGCGCTTTGCGGTCCTGTAAAATAATGTCCCCCAGCAATAATTTGTCCAAATCCTTGAAATTGTAGAATAACAAATAATATTCCTAAAACAAGTGTTGCAACTAAAAATGTCGAGGTTTGAGTTTTGTTATCTTTTCGAATGGATACCTTCGCCAAATGAAAAGTCAAACTACTAATGATTATAACGATTGTACTCCAAAAAAATTCAGATGGAAGTTGAAAATCTTTCAACCAATCTCCACGTGACTTACTCACAACAAAAGCACTTGTGAGTCCAGCAAAAATCATAATCATGCTGACCATGGCTACTAAAAGTAATAATTTCGAAGATCGATCGGAGCGGGTTTTGTGCTCTGCTGCGGACATTTGGTCTATTTTCATCGTATAAATTTATCTAAAATGTAAACTAATTGTAAGGCTGTTATAAAAAAAATACTTGAAAGCATTAATTTTTTTGCTGCTTGAGATGTTTTTTCTTGGTAGAGTTTTACGGCATAAAATAGCATAAATAAACCTAAAAAAAATACCAAAATTGCCGCAATTGGCGAAATATAAAGTTGTCCTGTGTATCCAAAAGCAGGCAATATTGAGGCAACAATGAGCCATATTGTATATAAAATGACTTGTAAAGCCGTAGAATTATCTTTTTTTCCAGATGGAAGCATAAAAAAACCACCTTTTTCATAATCATCAAATAAAAACCAACCAATTGCCCAAAAATGTGGAAATTGCCAAAAAAATTGAATCAGAAATAATGTTCCTGCTTCGATTCCAAAGTTTCCCGTTGCAGCTACCCATCCCAACATAAACGGAATTGCACCTGGAAATGCTCCGACAAAAACCGATAATGGTGTAATGGTTTTTAGTGGTGTATAAATGCTTGTATATAAAAAAATTGACACAGCTCCAAAAAGTGCCGATTTTGCATTGATCGAATAGAGTAACAAAATGCCAATAACTGTCAAGAAAATCGCAATCGCTAATGCCGTATTACTTGACATTCTACCAGATGGAATTGGTCGATTTTTGGTTCTGTCCATCAACGCATCTAAGTCTTTTTCTATAATTTGATTGTATGCATTTGAGGCTCCGACCATGCAATATCCTCCTAATGTCAAAATAAACAAGGTTTTCCAACTAAATGGATTTTCATTGCTAAAACCTAATAAATACCCAGCAACCGACGAAAAAACAACACTAATTGCTAATCCAGCTTTGGTAATTGCTTTAAAGTCAATATAAACAGATTTAAAGGAAAGTGTATTTGCAGTTGCGTTCAACGAATTTTAGGTGTTTTAATTTTCTGCAAAGATACTGATTAGATCACAGATTTTTGCTTCGACATTTTAGATTTTTTTGTTAAAAAAAATCATTATTTTAGTAATTCCAAAAATCTTTAAATGCTTAATAATCAAAATACCAATTAAAAACGTCGCTTCGTAGACCGATTGAAAACCATGTAGTAATTTCTTTGTTATAAGTTAATGTGTTTTGAACTGGATTAAAATTTCTATAAATTAGACTTCCAAAAAATTTGAGGTTTGTAGAGGGGTTAACCAAATATCCGGCTTGTAAATCTGCAATAAAAATGGAAGTTTTGTTGCCTTGACCTACAACAACTCCATTGTCTAATGGTCGATTAGTTTCATAACTAATGTTAATATTGCTTCCATAATTATTGTTGTCAAACAATGGATCAAAATCCAGTCCTCGTTTTCCGAAAGTTAGTTTAGTATCCGCATAAAAACGATTGGTATGATAGCGAGCAATGGCAACAAATTCTTGAAAATTTCCGCCCCAGGGATGTCCAATACTTTGATTATTATGTCCGTAATTTGTAGTTGCTTCCAAATGTGAATATACATACGGACGCACATAATTAAATTCTACTTGCAATAACAAATTATTGATACTAAATGCATTGTAATATTTCGCGCCTAGTTGATAGCCAAATTTATTTTTCCAACTGTCATTTCCAGCTTTCACATCTTTTAACGAAAATTCATCGAGCAAAAATTGCCCATAGGCATTGATTTGATTTTTGAATTTATACTTTCCTGTTAATCCCAATAATGCATTTCCGCTTCGTGCAGACGATGTAAACTCCACTGTTCTGTAAAATATAATTGGATTGATGAAATTAGGATCAAACCCTCGACCATTGTTATTAGCCCAAACTACAGATTCGAAAAAACCAATATTCAGTCGTTTTGTGACGTTTAAACTCAAATAATGATTCGCAATATATTTGGAAGCGTAAGTTCTTTCCGAAGTTACTTCAGGGCGAACATCTCGCAAAAACATATAGGTATTGGTGTATTTTATTCTCCAAAAAGTGGTATTTAGTTTAAAAAAAGGATAGGGACTTGCAGCGTCACTCAAAATCAAAGATCGATACCCATCTCCAATAAAATTTCTCCCATAGCCCAATTGCATGTTTATAAATTTGCTTGGAGTAAAGGTTAAATTGGCTTCTGCCGATGGAAAATCGTATTGAGTAACCTGAAAATCTTTTGCAATTCCGATTCCGGGAATAATTGCAGGATCGCCTCCTGCAGGTTTTATAGATTCTGCAAATTTATTATAATAATCCGCAAAATAACCTTGACTTTCGAAAACTGTAGTCGAAAAATTGAGTTGTTTGCCTAGCCCACCTTGAAATTGAAGGGCTCTTGTGTTTACATAGGTATTTTTATTGTTTGTTGAATTACTTTTACCTAGTTGTAAATCAATTATTGGATTTAGTGTCAACCAATAATCCTCACCTTGAATTTCGACCATGTTTTCGTTCCAAAATTTTCGTCCCCACCAACTTTTTGTAGTTTTTTTTATATTATTATTGTTGGATTCTATCCTGTAATATTTTTGAACATCTGCATACGAATAGGGCTTTGATCCTGTGTGATTATTGCTCCCTATTTGATTTAATTCGGCGTCGAATTGAGCATAATTGCTATGAGAAAACGGAATATTCAAATGACTTTGAAATTGAGGATTTTTAAATTCAATGTATTTTAACTCATCGAATTCAGTGAGCTCCTTATTTCTTTTATAGTCTGAAGAAGTTTCAAATTCTTGTTGTTTTGCTTTTAATTCTGCTTCAATTTCTGACGAAGATTTCAATGGAATTGCAATTTTAATCGTGAATCTTGCATATGAAGGTTTTCCGTTAAATGTAGGAGGCGAAATAATTGGAAATGTTTGAAAAACATGGTTGCTTTCCTCGATTAATGATTTTTCGTTAGAATCTACATATTGAACCTTAAATTTTCCTGTTTCATTAACTTCAAAGACTACAATGATGGTCCCAACATAATTCGTTGTTTTAAGTTCATCTGGAATTTTGAAATTGTTATAAACCAAATCTTGCACATTGGTATTGAAACAATTTTCTGGATTTTTAGTATTCTCGCAAACAGGAAAAATTGGGTATTTTTCCCCTGTTTGCAATGTGTTTTGTGCTTTTGAAATCGACACAAAAGAAAAGAAAATCAGTATAAAAAGTTTATTTTTCATAATTCGTTTTTAGTAATCGTTTTTCGAAAGTGTTTCGTTTGCAATTTCTTTCGCGGATGACGTGCCGATTCTTTTTACGCCCAATCGAATATATTCTTCTGCCTCTTCTAAATTTCTTATTCCACCAGAGGCTTTTACGGAAAGTGGAAAACTATTTTCGAGTATTTGAATGATGGATTCTTTTGTTGCACCGTTGGGTTGATTTTTTTCTGTTTTATAAAACCCTGTAGACGATTTCACAAATATTGAACTGAATTTATCTTCTTTAAAATTCTTTATGATTACATTTTTAATCAATGTCGAAATTTGAATAATTTGCATTTCTGTTAAGGCTGCAACTTCGATAATCCATTTTACAGTTTTGTTGTTTTCTAAACCAAATTTCGTTCCCAAAAAAATTTCGTTTTTTACAAAATTAATGTCACCATTTTTAAATGCCATATAATTACAAACAAAATCTAGATCATCAACACCATCAATTATGGCTTGATTTGCTTGTTCTAATTTTTTTTCGATAGAGGACGTTCCAAACGGAAAATCGATGACAGTTCCAATCAATAATTTAGAATTAGTTTTGTCAATCAATTTTTTTGCCAATGAAACGTGTTTGGGACAAATCATGATGAGTTTAAAACCTTCGTCGATAGCTTCTTGAATGTGACTTTTTACTATATTCTCATCTTCAAGATCAGAAATTCCTGCTTGTTCTGCGGATTTCAAATATGTCGAATCTAAATAGTTTTTGATATTCATGGCATAAAAATAAAAAAATCCCACCGAAATGGGATTGTATTTTCTATAAAGTTTGAGATTTTTGTTTATTATTCCAAAATCGAATGGCAATCACAGCTAAAATTGCTCCAGTGCAATTACTCAAAACATCTAAAACGTCTGCTTTTCTTGTAATTGTAAAATAATATTGTAGCAATTCTATCGATATACCAAAAATTACAGAAAACAAGAATGCTTTTTTAATTGCTACTTTATTATCTATGAAATTCTTTGAATTTCGAATATAGAGAAACCAAATCACAACAAAAACAAAATGAAAACCTACATGTACGAATTTATCTAAATTTGGAAAATTTATTTTGGGTAAGTCATTAGAATCTTCTAAACAAAGAAAAAGCATGAAAAATGTCCAAGCAATAGCGAGTCCAAAATAGATTTTTTTATGCACCAATTAAGGTTTTGTAAGCTTCTTCAGTAAGTAACCCATCTATTTCAGATGCATCAGAAAAACGAACTTTCACCATCCAACCTTTTCCATAAGGATCAGAATTCACAACTTCTGGTGTGCTTTCTAAACTATCATTGAATTCGATAACTTCTCCAGAAAGAGGAAGGAATAAATCCGATACGGTTTTCACAGCTTCAACTGTTCCAAAAACTTCGTCTTTCGACAACGTTTGGTCTAGAGTTTCAACCTCAACATACACAATGTCACCTAATTCTTTTTGGGCAAAATCTGTAATTCCAACGGTAGCAATATCGCCTTCGATGCTAACCCATTCATGATCTTTTGTGTATTTTAAATTCGATGGAATGTTCATGTGTATGTATTTTTAAATGTTTTAAAATTTTTATTATTGCAAAAATATAAAATAATTAGATTCGAAAATTGATTTCATGTTTTTTATTTTGGTTTGTGAGATAAGAGCTAAAAAAACCCAATTTTTTCAAATCGGGATTTTATCTAAGTAACTAATTAAAAAATTTATTTTATCAATCCGCCACCTTGTTTGACTTTGTCGGTATCGATTTTGGTGTTTTCATTTTCGAGTTTCAGATTTCCGAAATTGTAGGTTAAAGAAATTCTGAATTCTCTTGAATCTTTTTTCTGAAAAAAACGAGTATCTAAATTTTGACCCGATATTAAAGCATTGATCTCATTTTTATTAAAAACATCAAAAGCATGAAGTCCTACTTTTAGTTTTTTGTTCAAAAATGTTTTTACAAACGAAATGTCGAATTGTTGAATTGGTTTTTCGATTTTATAAATTTCCCATGTTCCAGTCGGAAGTATAAAATAATTCATTGTATTGGTCACGCCCCAAGGCAAAATTATTTGTGCTTGTGCGCCATAGTTGGTGATTGCATTGTTACCATAAGGCAAAGTAAACCCATCAATACTCGATTTTACATAGTTAATATTCAGAAAAATATAATTCATTTTGTCGATGGTTGCCATTCGATTTTTGAATTCTTCTTTTCCTTTAAAGAAAAAATCCAGCGGAATTGGGAATGATAAAAACGCACTAAAGGTTTTGATTTTATCGAATGCTTGGGTTGTTTGATTGCTAACTAGTTTGCCCGGTTCTGCATTAAATATAAATCGATTATCGTCTTTTCCGACGGTATAATTCACACCTAATTGTATGAAATCCATAGCCGAAATCTTGAATTCGTAGTTGTCAAAAAACGTTGGTTTTAACAAAACGTTTCCTGTGGAGGCATTGTATTGATTAAAATTACTACCATTGTTTGGATCAATATTGCTGTAACTCGGCTGTTCGATTTTTTTAGAATACGATGCGCTAATGTTTACTTGTGGCGCCAATTCATACAACGCACTCAAATTAGGGAAAAAGTTAGAATTATTGAATTTTAATTCATTGGTCAAAGTGCTGGCAACCCTTTTAACATCAAAATTTTCGTAGCGTAGTCCTGCGGTGAAATTAAATTTCTTCCATTTTTTTGATGCTTCGACATAAAAAGCTAAATTATTTTCGGTATAATCAAATTTTATTGAGTTTGGAGTTAAACTAGTTGCAAAATAATCACCATTGTTTTTTACTTTCAGAATGTTATACTTTGATCCCGTTTCAACAGACAATCCGATTTTCTGAAAAGGAAAAGTAAAATCAGTTTTTATGTAATAATTCAATAATCCAAAATCAACATCAGAATTGTTGAATGTATTTCCAGTTGCTGTCGAAATGTTTTTAGGATTTTTATTAAAAGTATTAAAATAACTAACAATATTCATTGTGGTTCCAGTAGTATCAAGTTTGGTTTTGAGTTGCAAACTCAAATCGTTGTTGATGTTTCGGTTTTTAGAAATTCCATTGGTTTCATAATCTGGAACATCTCCAGAAGTTTTGGAAGAATAAACACTTCTATTGTTAGCTGAATTCAAATTATAATTGAACAACAAATTCGACATTTTACTCAACTTGAAATTCGTTCCCATTCGAAAATATAAATTTCTATCGGTATCAACTTTAAAATTGTCTTGATTCAATTTTTTTATTGGATTAAACGAAATGAAATCTTGATTATTAAGAGATTTTTCTTCACTATCAATATAATTATATCCTAACATAGTTTGCCAAGAAAAATATTTTTCTTTCCCGTTAAGCAAAATTTGAGGACTAGGTTTTTGATATTTATTGAAATTATAATTGATATTTGCCGTTGCATTAATTCCTTTCAAGCGTTTTGAACTCATGACAATATTGATCACCGAACCGCTAGAATTCGCATCATACGATGCTCCTGGATTATAAATCAATTCTATTTTTTCGATGGCATTGGCTGGCAAACTCGACAAATAGTTTTGCAAATCATTACCCGTTAGATTACTTGGTGAACCATCAATATAAATCCGAACACTTTTTCCGTTCAACGATAAACTGCCTGTTGGCGAAGTGATAATTCCTGGCAAACGTTTCACAGCGTCAAAAGAACTACCACTATTTAGCAATGAATTATCAACTACATTAACAGTTGTTTTATTGGCTTCGATCTTAAAATATTTTTTTTGAGCCGCAGCAATTGTTACTTCTTTGAGTTCGCTTTTTGGCTCTTTTAGTTTTACTGTATCTTGAATAATTTTGTTTTTATTGGTATCGGGATTTGTTTTGTCTTCTTGTGCAAAAGACGAAAATGCAACAAGGCATAAGAAAGTTGAAATAAATTTTTTCATTTTTGATTGATTAAAGGTTTTCTGTATCTTCTTGAAAGGGAAGAAAAGAGATGATTGATTTTAAATTTGTTTTTATTTTTTTACAAATTTGAAACATATTGACAATGCAAAAGTTTCAGATTATAATTTGGGACTTATTTATTTGTAAAAAAGTGAAAATTTCTTTTGATTAGAAAGAAAGTTGATTGATTTTTCATACACTGATTGATTTAGATGATTACAAATAAGACGCGTCTAAAACAGAAATGTTACAAATGAATGAAAATTTTTTAAGAAATTTTATTTACAGTACATGTTTTTGAAACTTCAACACAGCGTTTTCCATAGCAACTCATTCGTTTTGGGGCGCAAGAAAAAAAAGAAATTAAGATTATAAACATAATTATTTGTTTCATTTGGAATAGTTATTTAATTCAAAAGTAAATGTCTATATTCTGTTTTATATCTTCTAACTCATTTCCAATAACTGCTCCAAATAATCACGTTGATTTGATAATCTAGGAATTTTGTGCTGCCCGCCAAGTTTGTCGTTATCTTTGAGCCAATCATAAAATAAATTTTCTCGAGCCACGTTTATTTTTAACGGATTTAGAGTCATATTGTTATAGCGTTTAGCTTCGTAATCAGAGTTTAATGTCTGTAAAGTTTCATCTAAAATCCTCTGAAATTCCAATACTTTATCTGGTTTTGTTTTAAATTCAATCATCCATTCGTGTGCGCCTTTTTCTTTTCCTTTCATAAAAACAGGCGCCACTGTATAATCTTTGACTTCTGAATTGGTAATATGGCAAGCTTTTGCTATGGCTGAGTCCGTGTTCTCAACCATTAATTCTTCGCCAAAAACATTAATATGATGTTTGGTGCGACCCGTCACGCGAATTCTATACGGATTCAACGATGTAAAACGAACAGTATCTCCAATTAAATACCTCCAAAGTCCCGAATTTGTAGTAATTACAATGGCGTAATTTTTAAAAAGTTGCACATCTGCTAATCGAATAGCTATTTCATTCGGTGTTCCAAAAACATCCATTGGGATAAATTCATAGAAAATTCCATAGTCTAACATTAGTAACAAATCGCTAGAATTATTCAAATCCTGAATAGCGAAAAAACCTTCAGAAGCATTATAAATTTCGTAATATTTAAAATTGTTTTTGGGTAAAATCTTTTGATATTGATCTCGGTATGGGTCAAAACTCACACCACCATGAAAATAAACTTCTAGATTTGGCCACACTTCCATTAAATTTTCTTTGCCCGTTTTTTCGAGAACTCTATTCATTAGCACCATCATCCAAGATGGAACTCCAGCAAAACTGGTGACATTTTCGTTAATGGTTTCGTTAATAATGGCTTCCATTTTAGTTTCCCATTCGCTCATTAAAGAAATTTTGCTACTTGGTGTTGAGCTAAATTCCGCCCAAATCGGCATGTTTTCTATTAAAATTGCCGATAAATCTCCAAAAAAAGTATTGTTGTTTTCATAAATCTGCGAACTTCCGCCCAGCCGCAAACTTTTACCTGTGAACATTTCGGAATTTTCGTTGTTGTTCAAATACAAGCACAACAAATCTTTGCTGCCTTTGTAATGACAATCTTCTAATGCTTCGTTACTTACAGGAATAAATTTACTTTTTGCATTCGTTGTTCCGCTTGATTTTGCAAACCATTTTATGGGGGTTTCCCAAAAAACATTTTGTTCGCCTTGGCGCGTTCTTTCGATTAAAGGTTCTAAATCTTCGTAACTCGAAATTGGAATTCTTTCTGAAAATGTGCTGTAGTTTTTAATTGAATTGTAATCATATTTTTCGCCAATAACCGTGTTTTCAGAAGCTTGAATCAAGTTCATGAGCAATTCTTCTTGAACTTCATTTGGGTACTTTAAAAATAATTCAATTTGATGAATTCTTTGCTTTAAGAACCATGAAGCGATTGAATTTATTAACGGAATTGCCATTTTTTAATTTGCGAATTATGAATTACGAATTTCGAATGTTAACTTTACCAAAAATAACAATTTTTCTTGAACTTGAAACTTTAAACCCGAAACTTTAAACAAAATGCAATACGAAGGAGTTTTAACTAAAATGCAGACTGAAATTGGAAATCCCATACAATATTATATGGTTTTTGAGAATAGTTTTTTGAATATCAATCAATTACTAGGTAAAAATATCGAGATTCAATTTGTTGGTTACCAATGTTTAAATTGCAATAAAAAAAAGAAAATTTTCCGTCAAGGTTTTTGCTATGATTGTTTTATGTCAAGCGCATCCGCTGGCGATTGGATCATAAAACCCGAACTTTCTACTGCACATTTAGACATCGAAGATCGTGATTTAGTTTACGAAAAAAAGGTGCAATTGCAACCACATATTGTATATTTAGCGTTGTCAAGCGAAGTTAAAGTGGGTGTAACTCGGGGCTCGCAAGTACCAACACGTTGGATTGACCAAGGGGCAACGCAAGCAATACCGGTTGTAGAAGTTCCAAATCGGTATTTAGCAGGAATTACCGAAGTTGCCCTAAAAAAACTATATACCGACAAAACCAATTGGCAAAAAATGCTCAAAAACGATGTTGCACCAGCCGATTTGTTCAAAGAAAAAGCCAGTTTAAAATATCTGATTCCAAAAGAAGCACAAGAATTCTATGATATTAATTTGAATAACATTACCGAAATGCATTTTCCTGTTCTCCAATATCCAAAAAAAATTACCAGTTTAAATTTGGAAAAAACACCAAATTTTTCAGGAAAATTATGCGGAATAAAGGGTCAATATTTGATTTTCGAAGAGGGAACGGTTTTTAATGTTCGTACTTTTGAGGGTTTTGTGGTAACTATAAGTATTTAGAAAAATTAATTCATCCAAAAACAATTTTTACATTTGTCAAAAATTTTCAATCATGAGATTTCTCCTTCAACTTATACTTTTTTTATTGTTATCGTCTTGTTTATCAAAATCTGAATATCCAAACGCTAAAAAACCAAAAAAACTAGCAATGAATTTTGCACAACCCGAAAAAGATTCGATTATTGCTGTTGGGACATTCAAAGAATTGAAACTTCGCCAGCGAATTCAGGCTATTGACAAAGATTCTTTAGAAACATTAGATGTTTATGAACCCGAAATTAATTCTCCAAAATCTGCTATTTACTCCAAAGATGGCTCTAAATTTTATGTAAATTCTCTCGAAGGTTTCACGACTGTGGTTTTTGATACTAAGACTTTGAAAAAAATAAAAGTTATTCGGCATATTTTTAAAGCGGAAAATAATTCGCTTTTCAAAAATAACGAAAACACCGTTTTTGGTTATGAATTTAAACAAAAAAGAGAAGATTTCAATCATTTTATGGGCAAACCAGTTGAAAGTTGTTTGTCGCACAATGGCAAATTTCTTTGGGTAACCTATTATCGTCGAGATTGGGACGAAAATGCTTCGTCACCATCTGCCATTGCAATAATTGACACCCAAACCGATGAAATTGTTCGTGTAATGCCCAGTGGTCCGCTGCCAAAAATGATTTCGTGCACACCCGATAACAAGTATGTTGCGGTAACACATTGGGGCGATAACACGGTCGGAATTATTGATATTTCGAGCGGAAATTTTAATGAATTCAACTATACTTCTCATGTAATAGTAGATTATCAAATGAAATTGAATTTTGCAGATGGAAAAGAAATTGACCGAGATAACGAATGTGGAAATTGTTTGCGAGGAACTGTTTTTTCGCCAGATTCGAAGTTTCTTTTAGTGGCTAAAATGGGCGGAAACGGAATTGCAATTATACAAATAGATGGTTTCAAATATTTGGGAACGGTGAACGGAATGAAACTCAATTTGCGTCATATTTTGATAAATAATGGCGAAATTATTGCAAGTTCCAACAAATTTGGCGTGGTTCAAAAAGCGAATCTCAAAGAAATTTTAGACTTGCCTTTTGTGGATTCGAAATTGTGTTTGACCTACGATAAATGGCAATCTGTGAATGTTGGTATTGGTGCAAGAACTATTGAAGCCACGCAAGACGGAAAATATATATTTGCATGTGTAAATAATGAATGTAAAATTTCTGTGATACAATCTAGTGATATGAAGGTACTGTTTACTTTGCCTGTTTCTAAATTTCCAGTAGGCATGGCACTTTCAGCAGACGGAAAGCAATTGATTGTGACTTCGCAAGGCAAAAAAAATGTTTTAAAAGCAGGAAATGCTGTTTCGGTTTTTGATGTGATTTATCAATAGATTTTGAATAGTAATTTAATTTTACTTTATTTGAGCAACTAATTTCATCAAATTGCATGAGTACTTTTGTAATCACAAAACGATTTAACGACGAATACAAATACGAATTTACGTCTCGAAAAGGTAAAACTATTTTCACGAGTTCTGGTTTTGAACTTCAATTTGAATGCGAAAACGAAATCGAATTACTCAAAAATAATCTTGAATTAGCCACTTTTTTAAAATCGAAATCGACTAGCGGAAAATTCTTTTTTAGACTATTAATTGACAACAAACAATTTGCGGTTAGCAGAAAATATTCCACTTTGTTAATGCTCGAAAAAGGAATCAAGGATATTCTAAAATATGGTCACAAATCCGAAATTATCGATTTCTCGAACAACGATTTTGTTTTTGAGGAGATAGATTGGGTTTAAATTCTATTTTTCTCTTCTTCAATTCCTGTTTTTTTCTGTGATGACTTTACGTTAGAATTTCCAAAATTGTAACTCAAGTTAATTTTAAACTGTCGACTGTCGTATCCACCATTTGCATCAATAGCTACTTGACCAAATCGTGTGTTTCCCCGCCAATTAGAAGTAAAAAATACATCACTAAACGCCATTCGAATATTCAATTTATCATTTAATATCTTTTTTTGAAGGGCTAAATCTAACGATCCCAAACTTTCCGTTCTGTAAGTTCCGCCCCAAACCGATGGTCCGCTAAACCAACCCGAAACTTCTAATTTAATTTTACTTGGCAACGAAATGGTGTTTTGTGCATAAAAATTAAAATTATTTTGCGTTATTGATACAAAATTCACATCGTTTCCTTTGTAGGAACTATTGGATGCTTGCGCATTCAAATATACTTCCCATTTTTTTGATGCCGAAAACGAATACGAAACCCCTAAATTATAAACTTCTTGATTGGCAACATTTTTAGTGGTCATTACGCTTCGATTAACACCTTCGGCTGCGGTTACTTCTGCAAAAAAATCATTAATAAAACTGTAACTCAAACTAGTAGTAAGAGTATATTTATAAGTATGTGAAATTTTAAAATTATCAGTATATTGTGGTTGCAAAAACGGATTTCCTCGGCTAAAAGACAATTCGTCGATTTGCATTTCAAAGGGATTTAATGACCTGTAATTGGGTCTTTCTATTCGTTTTGAGTAATTTGCAGCCCAAGAGTTATTATCATTTGACGAAAATGTCAAACCACCACTAGGAAAGTAATTGATGTAATTTCGTTTTACGGTATTGTTTTGATTGATTTGATTACTTTTTAAATCTCCTTGCGAAACAGTGTTTTCAACTCTTAGCCCAAATTGATAATCAATTTTTTTATATTTGTTTGAATAATTAAAATACAGCGCATTAATGTTTTCTTGAAACTGAAAACTATTGGCTCTTGTTAAATTTAATAGATCATTTCCCGAAATCACATCATAAAAATCAAAAATATTATTAGTTTTTACCTTTGAAAATTTAAAACCTACACCTAACTTTCCTTTCCATAAATTTTGCTCATAATCAGCTTTGAAACTCAAAATATTGATGTCAATTAATGTTTTCATTCGATAGTTAAATTCATTTAGAAGAATGGTTTCATTGCCATTAAAATAAGAATTCGGTTGCAAATTATTGCGTTTGTTGTAGTAATTACCATAATCAAAATCAGCGTTTACAGTATGCCCTAAAGTGTCTGCAAAACGATAATTCAGATTAGATTGTAGATTATAAATATTATTTTTAGAATTACTATCTGATATCAAAACTTGATTAGGAATAGAATTTCCAACAGAAATAATTGGTGTTCGTGTTTTGCCATCATTAAAATTATTGTTGAAATTAGAATTTAGCACAATTCCAAAAGTGTGTTTTTTGTTGGCAAAATAATCCAGTCCTGCTTTCATATTGTTGGTATTTTGATTTTGAATACTTGTGGTTTGCGAATCAAAAATGGTATTCGATTGCGTGCGATACAAATTTATAAAATTGAAATTATTGCCAAAATTATTACTATACGATCCAAAAAGATTGGTTTTTTTGGTTCTATTATTTAATGATAATGAAGTATTGTAACGAGCAAATTTTCCTATAACGTAACCCAAACCAATACTTCCGTTCGTGCCAAAACGTTTGTCTTTTTTGAGTTTTATATTCACTATTCCTGCATTTCCTGCTGCATCAAATCGTGATGATGGGTTGGTAATGATCTCAACTAATTCAACGTCTGATGATTGAATGGTTTTTAAATAATTAGTTAAATCTCCGCCTTGAAGTATACTTGGTTTTCCGTCAATATAAATTTGCACTCCAGTTTTTCCTTCCACAATTAAATTATCAGCGTTGTCAACAATAATTCCAGGCGCTTTTCTTAGCAATTCGAAAGCCGAAATGCCACTTGCACTCAACGAGTTTTGAACGTTAAAAACTGTTTTATCCGCAAAAACCTGAACTATTGGTTTTTTATTTTGAACTACAACTTCTTTCAATTCTGTTGATTTTTTGGTCAAGATAAAATTTTCTAAAATCAAATTTTGGTCTTTGATTTCGAATTGCGTTGATTCAAAATCATTGATTTCGTTTCCAGATATTTTTATAAAATAACTTCCAACAGCAATTGATATAAATTTAAAAGATCCTTTTACATTTGGATAAATAATTTTCACAATTGATTTATCTGAATTTCTTAACAACGAAATAGTTATTGAATTTTCTTTACTTTCAAAGTTCGAAATAGTTCCATTGAGTTCAAATGTTTGAGAATTTATTGAAATTGAAAATAAAATAAGTATTGTTGCAATTAAAGTTTTCATAATATTTTTTTTTGTTGTTACAAATTTTAAATATTTGAACAACATTACAAATCATTATCAGATGAGTTGAAATATTTCTCGACAGATTGTAAAAATTTCAATTCGTCGAGAAATAATTCAATTCAACGAAAAATTATTTAACAATTTAAAAATTCAAGTACATTTATGTTCAAAAAATTAATCATGAATAGAAAAGTTTTTGGCATACAAATAAACCTGATAATTGGCATTTTTTTATTTTATTTATTTTTTATGATTTCTTATTATATTGCATTGTCCATAAGTCAAATGGATTATTCTAAAAATGAAATCTTTAGTTTTACGTATTTTCGCCCGCAGATTTTAGATTACTTTTTAAAATTTGTTTTTA
>JAYWEG010000318.1:0-6627 GCA_043779445.1 Bacteroidota bacterium | reverse complement strand
AAAACACAAAAATGATTGACCTAAAAGATTTCACTTCAGAATTAGTAGACAAAAACGGAATTTTTTTTGCTAAAAAAGAAAGTGAAATTTCTTATCCTGAAAGTGGCAATGAAATTTGTTATCAAATTGAAAAGAACAGTTTTTGGTTTAATCATAGGAATGATTGCATTATTGAAGCTGTAAATAAATATTGTCCAAAAAGTATTTTTTTTGATATTGGGGGAGGTAATGGTTTTGTTGCAAAATCATTAGAGGATAGAAGAATACAAACGGTTTTGATTGAACCAGGAATTCAAGGTTGTTTGAATGCAAAAAAAAGAAATCTAACAAATGTGGTGTGTTCAACACTCGAAAATGCTGATTTCAAGAAAAACACAATCGAAGCTATTGGTTTATTTGATGTAGTAGAACATATTGAAAAAGACGTAGATTTTTTATCATCAATATATTCTTACTTAAAAAAAGATGGATATGTTTTTATAACTGTACCAGCATTTCAAACATTATGGTCCAATGAAGATGTAGATGCGGGACATTATCGAAGATATACTATTAAAAGACTAGAAAATAAGTTGACTAATATTGGTTTTGAAATTATCCAATCAACCTATATTTTTTCAGTTTTACCAATTGCAGTATTTTTGTTTAGAACTATTCCTAGTAAACTTGGATTTCATAAAAACTCTAATAATGTGGATAAATATGTTGGAGAACATAAAAAAAAGACAGGTATTGTGAATTCTATTTTAAATACAATTTGGTCTTCGGAATTGAATAAAATTAAGAACGGAAAAAGAATTTGGATTGGAGGAAGTTGTTTTGTAATTGCTAAAAAAGCAAAATAGATTTGATGAAAAAAATAGCCATAATCGGAGCAAATAGCATTTTATCACAGTCTATTTTTGATAAATTAGAATCTGATAATGAAATAGCTCAGGTGTATAATAACAGAAAAGAGAAAATTAGAAACCAAGAAAATTTAATTCATATTTCAGAATTTTTGGCGTTGAAATCTAATTTTGATGTAATTTATTTTTTAAGTTCCGTAATTAATTATTCTGAAAATCCTTCCTCAATTCTAAAAACATTTGAAACTAATGTGGAATTATTAGCAAGAATATCCGAAAAATTTCCTAAGTCAAAAATAATTCATTCATCGTCTGTTTCAATATATAAAAATCATGGAAAAACTATTTTTGAGAATAGTGAAATAGAACCGAAAAGCAGTTATTCGATATCAAAACTTTGGGCTGAAAAAATTGTAACAAATCATAAAGGAATTGGTATAAACATAAGATTATCATCACTTTTTGGAAAACAAATGAATACAAATACTTTTTTACCAAAAATTATACAAAACGCAATAGAATCCAAAGAAATTATTATTTTTGGAGATGGATCAAGAAAACAAAATTACATTAATGCAGACGAAGCAGCAATCTATTTTTGTAACGCAATGCATATGAATGCAACAGAAACAATTTTAGCAGTTAACAACAACTCCTATTCTAATTTAGAGGTTGCTCAAATAATACAACAAAGCTTAGATAATGTCATTATAAAACATTCGGGAGAAGACAATTCGCCAAGTTTTATTTATAATAATCAAAAAACAAAACAAGAATTAGACATAAAACAAGAATATTCGTTTAGCGACTCGCTATCAGAACTCATACAATGGATGCAAAAACAGTCTTAGTTACCGGAATTGGTGGCAATGTTGGCCAAGGAATTCTCAGAAATATTCAATCGCTTCGATATCCGATAAGGATAATTGGGTGCGATATTGCGAGTTTTACATCTGGAAATTATTTATGCGATAAAACATATCAAGTTCCATATTCGTATGATGAAATTTATATTTCAGAAATTAATAGAATAGTTGATCTTGAAAAGATTGATCTAATAATTCCTTCCACAGATTACGAAGTGTATTATTTAGCATTAAATAAAAACATAATTAAATGTGAATCAATAACTTGTGATAAAGAAGTCACTAAAAAATTTCTTGATAAATATTTAACTTACAATTATTTTACAGAAAACAATATTCCGTTTGCAAAATCGTGGTTGCCAAAAGATTTTGATTTTTCCGAACAAAACATAATAGCAAAACCACGAGAAGGAAGAGGCTCTAGAGGAATTGTTAAAAATCCAAAAGACATTTCTATTTTTGGAGATGATTATATGATACAACCTTTGCATGAAGGAATTGAGATAACAACAGCAGTTTATGTTGACAAAAGAGGAAAATTACATGGCATTTTTTCGATGGAACGTAAACTAGAAAACGGAACAACATCTCAAACAATTGTAAACGATACCTATGACAATCAATTTCGAGAAATTATTCAAAAAATAATTGATTTAGGCGGAATTCGAGGAAGCATTAATTTGCAAAGCATTGTAGATAAAAGCGGAACTATTTTTCCATTCGAAGTAAATTGTAGAATATCTGGAACCAATTCTATCAGACATAATCTTGGTTTTCAAGATGTAAAATATGCCATTCAAGAATATTTGTATAATCAAAAACCAGACAAAATTTCTCCAATAAAAGGAATTGCAACTCGAATATTAGTAGATATTATTTATCCTGAAGCAACAAATCTCGATAATTTAAACAATAATACTGTAAATCATTTTGTGTATTAAATGAAAAATGCAATAAAATATATTTTTTTTGATGTAGCTGGAACCTTGTTGCACAAACCCACTTTTTACGAAATTGTTTTAGAAGTTTTAAAACGAAATGGACATCGTATAGAAATATTCGATTTAAAATTGAAACACAAAATCGCTTCAGAAATCATTCAGTTTCCTGATAGAACAAGTAGAGATTTTTATCAAGATTTTAATGAAAAATTATTGTATTCGCTTGGAATTATTCCAACAGAAAAATTACTCGAAGAAATTTTTTCTAATTGTTCGTACTTACCTTGGGAAAAGTTTGAAGACACTAAAATGTTATCTAAAATAAATATACCAATCGGAATAATATCTAATTTTAATGCTACTTTAAATGAAAAAATAAACGCTTTCTTTGGACCTGTTTTTAAAGATATTTTTGTTTCTGAAGAATTAGGAGTTTCTAAACCAAATATAGAATTTTATAAACGCGCTATTGAAAAAGTAAATCTCTTTCCAGAGAATATTTTGTACATTGGAGATTCTCTTCGATTAGACATAAAACCAGCAGCCTCGTTAGGAATAAAAACATTACTAATAGATAGAGATGACTTCTATCCGAACTCAGAATATGCAATTCAGAATCTTGATCAAATTCTAAAACATATATAACTATGAAAAAACTACTTTCTTTAGTTGTTCCTGTATATTATGAACAAGAAGTAATTTTACAATTTTTATTGGAAACAAAAGCGGTTTTGGATCAATTGGATATTGACTATGAATATATATTTGTCGATGACGGAAGTAAGGATAAAACCGTCGAAATAATTACCGAACAAGCCAAAATAAACCCAAAAATAAAATTAGTTATTTTTTCGTACAATCAAGGCAAAGCAGCAGCAATTTCGGCAGCAATTGCCAACGCAAAAGGAGATTATATGCTTTATATGGATCCAGATTTACAAGACCCACCAATAGAAATTCCAAGATTTTTAGAAGAAATCGAAAAAGGATACGATTTGGTTTGGGGAATTAGATCAGAGAAAAAAGATTCGTTTTTCAATTCTCTTTTTTCAAAGATTTTTTGGGGAACACTCAACAAATTTACAGGATTAGACATTCCAAAAGGAATAGCCGTAATGCGAATTTTTAATAGAAGTTTTGCCGAAGAATTTTTGAAATATGAAGAATCAAATCGTTTTATAGAAGGAATTTTTATAAACATTTCTAAAAACTGGAAAACAATTGAGATTTCACAAAGAGAGCGTTTTGCAGGAAAAACAAAATTTAATTTTAGAAAAAAAATGCAATTGGCATTTGACGCTATTTTTGATTTTTCGGAATTACCTTTAAAAATGGCTTTTCGTATTGGAGTTTTTCTTTCGTTTTTAGGGTTTTTAGGGTTGATAGTTTTGTTACTAATGAAGTTGTTTTTCGAAGAATTCCAATCGGGTTGGCCATCAATAATAGCACTCATAATAATTGGTTTTGGGCTACAATTATTTTTTCTAGGAATTGTATCTCTTTATATTGGAAGGATATACAAAGAAGTCAAAAGGAGACCAATATATTCTATCAAATCTAAGGTAAATTTATTATGAAAAACACTTTAGCAATAATTGGGTCGGGTGATTTAGGGCAACAAATTGCGCATTATGCGATTTCCGACAATCATTATAAAAAAGTAGTTTTTATAGATGATTTTACTTCAGAAAAAACAATTTTAGGATATACGGTTATTGGAAAAACTAACGATATTGAAATTATTTTTGAACAAAAAAAATTTGACGAAATAATCATAGGAATTGGATACAAACACTTGCAAATCCGAAAAGAAATTTTTAATAAATACAATAATTTAGTTCCTTTCGGAAAAATAATTCATTCAACATCATGGGTTGATCCAACGGCAAAAGTTAATTCTGGTTGTGTGATTTATCCAAGATGTTCCTTAGATGCAAATGTTGTAATTCAAGAAAATACAATTCTAAATATTGCAACAACAATAGCACACGACACAAATGTGGGCAAACATTGTTTTTTATCACCACGAGTAGCAATTGCTGGATTTGTTAACATAAAAGAGCAATGCATTATTGGGATAAATTCAACAATTATTGATAATATTGCAATTTGCGAACACACTCAAATTGGCGGAGGCGCAGTCGTTATTAAAAACATAGAAAAAAAAGGACTTTACGTTGGTAATCCAGCAAAATTTATAAGATAATATGATTCCATTTAACAAACCTTACCTCTCAGGTAACGAAACAAAATACATAGAAGAAGCGGTACTTTCGGGCAAAATTTCTGGAAACGGAATTTATACCAAAAAATGCCAAACTTTCTTTGAAGAAAAATACGGCTTCAAGAAATGTTTATTGACAACATCTTGTACCGATGCTCTTGAAATGGCAGCAATTTTAATTAACATTCAGCCTGGTGATGAGGTAATTATGCCAAGTTATACTTTTGTATCTACATCGAATGCATTTGTGTTGCGAGGAGCAAAAATTGTTTTTGCCGATTCAAGAAAAGATCACCCAAATATCGACGAAAATTCAATAGAATCGTTGGTTACACCTAAAACCAAAGCAATTGTGCCAGTGCATTACGCAGGAGTTGCTTGCAATATGGATGTGATTATGGACATTGCAAAACGCCATAATTTGTTTGTGGTAGAAGATGCTGCGCAAGCCATAGATAGTTTTTATACGAGTAAGGATGGAGTAAAAAAAGCGTTAGGATCTATTGGACATTTGGCTGCTTTCTCCTTTCACGAAACTAAAAACATTATTTCTGGCGAAGGAGGTATGTTAGCCATAAACGACGAACAGTTTTGTGATAGGGCAGAAGTAATTTGGGAAAAAGGAACCAATCGTTCCGCTTTTTTTCGAGGTGAAGTCGATAAATATGGTTGGGTAGATATTGGAAGTTCTTTTTTACCATCAGAAATTGTAGCGGCTTTTTTGTGGGCACAACTCGAAAATTTAGATAAAATTCAAGTTAAAAGAAAAGCAATTTGGAATAACTATAATTCAAAACTTCGTGATTGGGCAATGAAAAATAATGTGAAATTGCCATTAGTTCCAGAATACGCAACCAATAATGGACACATGTTTTACTTGACATGTGAATCAATAGAACAGCGAACTAAAATCATAAACGCTCTAAAAACCAAAAACATTCACCCTGTTTTTCATTACATTAGTTTGCATTCAAGTCCCTACTATTCCAACAAACACGATGGTAGAAATTTACCAGAAACAGACCGATTTACTGATTGTTTGTTGCGTTTACCTTTGTTTTTTGAGTTGAATAGTGATTTGGTTGTTGAAGGAATTTTAGAATTAAAACTAGCATTTTGAATAATTTTGGTGTATATTTACACCAAAATTATTCAAATATGACTAGGCAAAGTATTTCATTAACAGCACCGAATGAGGAATGGTTAAGAAACAGAGTTAATTCAGAAGAGTTTAGCACCAAAAGCGAAGCTGTGAATTATTTAATTAAACAAGCACGATCTCAAGAAGAATATTTTGACTTTATTAGAAATAAAATTAATAAATCAGAAGAAAGCGGTCACAGCAGCAAAACTAAAAAAGAATTGTTAGCCAAAATCAAAAAAGGATTGAGTGTATAAATACGTTCTAACATTAGACGCAGAAGAAGATATTCTTAGAATTTATGAATATGGTTTTGGACAATTTGGGATAGATCAAGCTGATATTTATTATGATATGATTTTTGATTGTTTTGATAAAATTGCCAGTAACCCTTTTTTATTTCCTCAGGCTAATCACATTAAAATTGGATACAGATATTGTGTTTGTGGTGTTGATACTATTTATTACAAAACTTCAAGTTTAGATATTGTCGAAATTATTACAATAATTGGCAGACAAGATTTTAAATGAATAATAAACCTTTTAAATATTTTAAAATAATAAACATGGAATTTATAAACTTTTTAAAACAAAACAAATGGATAAT
>JAYWEG010000317.1:0-2679 GCA_043779445.1 Bacteroidota bacterium | reverse complement strand
CCTCCAAAAAAAACATATATAAAACCCAGTTTAAATTTTGTTTTGTTTTTTGAAAAAATATAAATATAACTTGAAAAAACAAGAATCATAATCAGTCCTGTAACCATTCCTCCTCTAGAAAATGTTAGGATTCCGCGATAGGTTACATAAAATGTGATCAGTAGATTTAATGAAAAAATAATTAAATTTTTCGATTCAAGAATCAATCTCGTAAAAAAAACAAACATTCCAAGTCCTAAAATTGTTGAGACTTGATTGGCTCCAAAACTTCCGGAAAGCAAAGGATTTGAATCGGTTCCAAAGGTAACATCTTTTAAATTTGGAGTATAAAAAAACAAATAGGTCAAGCAAGAAATGATTGGTAAACCAATAAATAAAATTAATGTATTGAGCTGTTTAATTGTAATTTTTTTATCTAAACAATATAAAGCAGCAATTGCAAGACAAAGTGGACCAGAGATATTAAAAAGAATATCTTTTCGGATTCGATCGGTATTTTCTAGAGTTGCAATACCAATTATAATTCCAGGAATTAAAAGCAACAAATTAACCCAAAATAAAATTCCGTTTTTAGATATGCCTTTATAAATCATACCTAAAATCATAAAAAACATTACAGAATATTTGCAAAATTCATACAATGGTATTCCACTCGTCATTCTCAAAAAAACCTCAACACCAACAAAATAGGCCGAAACCAAAAGTACTTCGTTGTTTTTGTTTTTTGATTTCAATACCCAAAATATTCCTAAAATAGAGATCAAAATCGAATATACCCATGCTAAAATTGGCAAAACAAAAACCAAATATCCTATGAGAATATGAAGTGAAATAATTCCAAAATAAGCACTGTTTTTTTTATTCATGGAAAACTCAATTAATTAGAAGTATTAAATATTTGTTCTAATTTTTGAACATAATTCACAAAAGTAAACTTTTTTGCCAATTCGATTCCAGCAATTGATTTTTCTTTTAGAACTATTGAATTTGAATTAGTTGCTTTTTCAATAATTTTATTAAAAGTTAAACCAGAATTTATATCCCAAATAAAACCGTTGGAATCATTTACGTAATGCGAGATGCTTCCCACATTGGATACAATTGGAATCGCTCCATAGCAACAGGCTTCTGCAATGACTTTCGGGAAACCCTCTGATTTTGAGGGTAAAAGAAAAAAATGTGATTGTTTTAGAATTTCGTGAACTTTTAATTTATCTAAAAACCCATGAAAAGTAACTTTATCTTCCAAAAAAAGAGTTTCTTTTTTGTATAATTCTAATTTTTCGCCATCGCCAATAAAATGAACTTTTTCTATACTATTTATTGGAATCTTTTTTAAAGATTCAATGATTTCATCAACGCCCTTTTCGGAATCTAACCGACCTACAAAAGCAAAAACAAAAGGTTTATTGAAATTTTTATTTTCTGCAACACATTTTCCAATTTCGATATCAATTAAATTTAAACATGGATTTTCGAATGACAAACAATGTTTGGGTTGGTTCTGCCAAAATCCATTGATGGTTACTTTGCAATTTGCGAAATTTTTATTGAGCCACCAACGTTGTATTCTGTTTGAAATTGGTGGATTCAACTCGTTCCAATCGCCTGCATATTTAACCCAAAGCGTAAATTTTCTTGAGATAAAAATCGAAAACAATGGCAACAAAAACAATCCAATGCTGGTTGGCAAGCGCAATTGCACTTCGGTGGAATCTTTTATAGATATTTGAACTTGACGTATGATCCTAGGAATTTTAAAAAAAATTAATATTTTATCTATAATTTTTTTTCCTCCAAAAGGTGGAATTGCTACAAATTTTATGTTTGATTTTGAGTAGTGTACAGCGTTTTTATTCGGTTTTGAATCGTGCAAACAAGCCACATGAACAATTTCTTGCCAATAATCCGCAAGAAAATTAATTTCATTAACAGTAGATCCTAAACCAAGAATTTGATTTTCGAAATCTTTGTAATGTTCTGTATGCGATATGATTACTAATTTTTTGCGCATCAATCAATAATTTCTAAATATTTTTTTATGACAATATTCCAATCAAAGTTCCAACTCCAAAGTTTGGCTTGATGGGAAAATTTTTGATAATTTTCGATAATGTGTGTTAATGCTTCCAATATTTCAATATCGTTTTTTGGGTTTACTAATTTTCCGGAATAATTATGATTAATCGCATCTGCAATACCAGAATTCAGTGAACCAATTGCTGGCAAGCCAAAATAGTTGGCTTCGAGAACTGCAATACCAAAACCTTCGACATCACCATTGGGAAGATTTTCACTTAACATACAAAAAACATCCGAATTACATACGATTTGTTTCATTTCAGCATCGGATAAAACTCCATAAAAAGTACAATTTTCTTCAACGTTCAACGATTTGGCTAACGATTCGAAAGTGTTTTTTTCGGTTGGAATTCCTATGATATGATACTGAATTTCTGGAAATTTTTCTTTTAGTTTTGGCAATGCTCGAATTACATTTTGTTGTCCTTTTCGGAAAGTTACATTTCCAACGGTAACAATTTTTGGATTCCCTTTCAATTTATAATCTAATATTAGAATTTCTTCATCGGAGAATACAAAACCGTTATTGATAACCATAACTTTGAGATTTGGATTGTGAACTAAAATTAATTTTTTTGTAAATTCCGAAACCGCAAC
>JAYWEG010000316.1:0-2693 GCA_043779445.1 Bacteroidota bacterium | reverse complement strand
ACAAATAAATAAAAAGTAAAAATCTTATAGGCTTTTCCATTTTTAGAAAAACCTACAAAAAACAAAACAATATTAATTAATAGCAGATAATAGGAACTATTTATTACAAAATTTAAGTTTGACATTAAAAATTGATTCATCAAGGTTTTGGATTGTATAATTTGCTATTAACATCGCAAATATCTGGACATGGTTTTGTAAAATCATATATATATTGCGATCTTGATTCATCCATTAAATCTTTTCCGTTTACATCCACTCCAACGATAATCAATTTATGGATACCATTTTCGTCAAGTCCCATGTAGGCTCGAACATCACAAACGCCTTCGTATTGAAAAAGTTGTGTAATATCATCTTGTGGGATCAAAAAAGCCTTTATTTTATGTGCTGGATCAGATTGCCATTTGGCTGCCCAAGTTTGAGCTGTTGCTAGTGTAATTGCATTTTTTGGCATAATTAAATTTTTGAAATTAATTGATAAATGTGTAATGTAAAACTATCTCTAAAAAACAATTAAAACAAATTATATGGCAAAATCAAGTATTTTTACTTGGTTTCGAAAAAGACTAATGTCCAAAAAAAGCAAAAAAAAGCTCTAAAAAGCTTTCAAACTCAAATCCATATTGTAAACTGAATGAGTCAAAGCACCTGAAGAAATGTAATCTACTCCACAATTTGCATAATCTCTAATGGTTTTTTCATTGATGTTTCCAGAGGATTCTGTTAAACACTTGTTTCCAATGAGCTCAACTGCTTTTTTGGTATCTTCGAAATTGAAATTATCAATCAAAATACGATACACGCCATCTGATTGAAGTATTTCTTGAATTTCATCGAGATTTCTGGCTTCGACAATAATTTTCAAATCCAAATCTTTATCTTTTAAATATTGCTTTGTTTTTGCAATGGCAAGAGTTATTCCGCCAGCAAAATCGTTGTGGTTGTCTTTCAGCATGACCATATCATAGAGCGCAAAACGATGATTTTCGCCACCGCCAATTTTCACAGCCCATTTTTCACAAGCACGAAATCCTGGAGTTGTTTTTCGAGTATCTATAATTTTAGTTTTTGTGCCTTTCAATAATTGAACATAATTGTTTGTTTTTGTGGCAATTGCAGACATTCTTTGCATGGAATTTAATACTAAACGTTCAGCTTTTAGAATTGATTGTGAACTTCCCGAAACATGAAAAACGATATCGCCGTATTTAACTTGTTCACCATCATTAATAAAAGTTTCCATTTTTAGATTGTGATCCACAAAGTCAAAAACCATTTTTGCAAATGCAACTCCTGCAATAATTCCAGTATCTTTTACTATTAGTTTTGCTTTTCCTATTGCGGAATTTGGGATACAAGCCAAAGAACTATGATCGCCTGATCCAACATCTTCTCGGATTGCGTTTTCGATAATCAATTGTAATTCTTTTTGAAATTGAGTTTCAGAAATCATGTGTAAAGTTTATTTTTTTTAAATTCTAATGAGGCAATTTATTTTTAATTAATCCATACAAAAAAGTTCCTAAAAGTGCTCCAAACAAAATTAGTAACACAGGAAGAAATCCTGCTCCAAGTAAAATGAAAATTGGTCCTGGACAACAGCCAACCAATGCCCAACCAAGACCAAAGAACATGCCTCCTATCCAATATCGAAAAGCTCCTTTTTCTTTTTCGGCAACTTCAAGAATTTCTCCTTTAATGTTTTTTAGTTTTTTTCTTTTGATAATTTGCAATCCAATTATTCCAGTAACAACTGCTGTTATGATAATTCCATACATGTGAAAGGATTGAAACATAAACATTTCGAAAATTCGATACCACGAGATCGCTTCGGATTTTGTGAGTACAATTCCAAAAATAAATCCAACAAAAATATATTTTACAGCCTTCATACTAGAAAATTAAAGGCAAAATAAAATGTGCCATAATCAATCCTCCAACAAAAAAACCAATGGCTGCTTTAAGTGACTGGCGTTGCAAATTACTTAATCCAGAAATAGCATGTCCAGAAGTGCAACCTCCAGCGTAACGCGATCCAAACCCAATAAGTAATCCTCCAAAGAGAAGAATTATGATGTTTTTTGGTGATTTTAAAGCATTTATAGAAAAAATAGCATTGGGTAATAATTTTCCGTTTGGAACATCAATCCCGAGTTTGTTGAGTTGCAAAAGTGTTGCCGTACTTAGACTTACATTATTTGAATTGCTCAAAAAATTTGCGGCAACGAATCCGCCTAACATCGCCCCAATAACAACCAACAAATTCCAGCGTTGTGCTTTCCAGTCGAATTTAAAAAAATCAGAATATTTGTCTGCCCCTGCAATGGTGCAAAGCGAACGAAGATTTGAGGACATTCCGAAAACTTTTCCAAAATAATTTAAAACTAGCATAATAATTGCTATTAAAAAACCAGAAATTGACCAATGCCACGTTTGAGTTATAAAATCCATTTATAGGGTTGTTTTTACAAAAATATAAATTTAAAAATCAATAATTTATAAAATCCTAAATATGTTAGTACATTTGCAAAAAAATAGTTTCATGAAATTCTACAAAACCTTTTTTTTATTGTCTTTTTTAGTTCTTTCCGTTTCTTGCGTGAGCACAAAATCAACTCTAAAAAACGTCGATAATACAGCACCGATTCCAAAATTGACTTTAGAGAACCGATTTGTACTGACTTCTATTT
>JAYWEG010000315.1:0-2699 GCA_043779445.1 Bacteroidota bacterium | reverse complement strand
TGCGATTGTACCAACATTAGCTAGCATTTTGAGTTTAGCAAATCTTGCAATAGTTGTTTTGTGGGTTATCGGTATAATGAATGCTAATAACGAAGAAGAAAAACCATTACCAGTCGTTGGAGCTATGTTTCAAGATAAATTTGATTTTATTCAATAATTAAACAATATTATCTATTTTAAAAATCCTGTTTAAAAATTTTTAAACAGGATTTTTTTATTCTTTTGGATATTTTATCTTGATATTCCTAATGAGTTCTTCAAGACCATTGAGTTTCAATTCATAAACGAGTTGCAATTGTTCGCCTAATTCTCCTTTTGGAAAACCTTTATTACTGTACCAAACGATATAATATTCTGGAATATCAATTAACGACCAACCTTCATACTTTCCGAACGGCATCTTTGTGTGTGCCAATTTAATGAGTTTTTTTTGATGTTCCTCCATAAAGTAACTTTTCTATTTAATGAATTAGATTTAAAAAAAATTAATTTTCTAACAAATTTAAAATTAATAATGACAGTTTTAATTCTAATCAAATTATAATTTCTAAATTAGCCCTAAGCAATAATCTCAAAAACACAGACTAAATCAGAACATTTATTAGAAATGATACAAATTAATTGAAAATGAACGTTTTAAGTTAAGTTTTTGTAAAGTCTGTGTTATTGTTTTTTTTATCAGAAATAAAGTGTACTTTTGCACCCATTAAAAAACACAGATGGAATCTATCAGAAACATTGCAATTATTGCTCACGTCGATCACGGAAAAACTACTTTGGTTGATAAAATTATGTATCACTGTCAGTTATTTCGCGATAACGAAAATACAGGAGATTTAATATTAGATAACAACGATTTAGAGCGAGAACGTGGTATTACCATTACATCTAAAAACGTTTCGGTACAATATAAAGGTACCAAAATCAACATTATCGATACACCTGGTCACGCCGATTTTGGTGGAGAAGTAGAACGTGTTTTGAACATGGCCGATGGTGTTTGCCTTTTGGTGGATGCTTTTGAAGGTCCAATGCCTCAAACTCGTTTTGTATTGCAAAAAGCTATTGATTTAGGGTTGAAACCTTGCGTTGTTATTAATAAAGTAGATAAAGAAAACTGTACTCCTGAAGAAGTTCACGAAAAAGTTTTCGATTTGATGTTTGAATTAGGTGCTGAAGAATGGCAATTGGATTTCCCAACTGTCTATGGTTCTGCCAAAAACAACTGGATGTCGGACCATTGGGAAAACGTAACGGATAATGTTGAAGCATTATTAGATATGGTTATAGAAAATGTTCCTGCTCCAAAAGTTTCTGAAGGAACGCCACAAATGTTGATTACATCTTTAGATTTCTCAGCATTTACCGGTCGTATAGCGATTGGTCGTTTGGAAAGAGGTGTTTTGAAAGAAGGAATGCCAATTTCTCTTTGCAAAAGAGAGGGTGTTATCATGAAATCTAGAATTAAAGAATTACATACCTTCGAAGGTCTTGGTCGTAAGAAAGTTCAGGAAGTAATTGCTGGTGATATTTGTGCCATTGTTGGAGTTGAAGGTTTTGAAATTGGAGATACAATTGCCGATTTCGAAAATCCAGAAGCATTGCAAACCATTGCTATCGATGAGCCTACAATGAGTATGTTGTTTACGATAAACGATTCTCCATTTTTCGGAAAAGAAGGGAAATTTGTAACATCTCGACACATTCGCGATCGTTTGACCAAGGAATTAGAAAAAAATCTCGCAATGAAATTGGGCGAAACCGATTCGGCAGATAAATTCATGGTTTTTGGCCGTGGCGTTTTGCACTTATCTGTTTTAATTGAAACCATGAGACGTGAAGGTTACGAAATGCAAATTGGTCAACCACAAGTTATTATCAAAGAAATTGATGGTAAAAAATGTGAGCCAATCGAAGAATTAACAATCGATTTACCAGAAAACCTTTCGGGTCGTGCAGTAGAATTTGTTACGATGCGTAAAGGTGAAATGTTAAGCATGGAAACCAAAGGAGAACGTATGGTTGTAAAATTTAATATTCCATCACGTGGAATCATCGGATTGCGTAATCAATTATTAACTGCTACTGCTGGTGAGGCAATTATGGCGCACCGTTTTATTGGATATGAGCCTTTCAAAGGAGAAATTGCTGGACGTAATAAAGGTTCATTGATTTCTATGGAAAAAGGAAAAGCAATTCCATATTCTATCGATAAATTGCAAGATCGTGGTAAATTTTTTGTGGAGCCAAATGCCGAAATTTACGAAGGTCAGGTAATTGGAGAAAACTCTCGTGCAGATGACATGTGTGTAAACGTAACTAAAGAGAAAAAACAATCTAACGTTCGTTCGTCTGGAAATGATGAAAAAGCTAGAATTATTCCACCAATTATTTTCTCATTAGAAGAAGCTTTAGAATACATTCAAAAAGATGAATATGTTGAGGTTACACCAAAATCTATTCGTTTAAGAAAAATTTATTTGAATGAAACTGATAGAAAAAGATTTAAAGTTTAATCCTCATTAAATGCTCCGAACGAGGGACTTTTAAAAACTCCAAATTCTAAAAATTAGAATTTGGAGTTTTTTTTTATTAAAATTGGCTGACAATGTGTTACAATGTCCTAATCAAAACTAATTTTATTTTGAAAAAGAAAGAAAATTAAATTATATGTCTAATAAATTTTCGACATTTTTACC
>JAYWEG010000314.1:0-6728 GCA_043779445.1 Bacteroidota bacterium | reverse complement strand
TTCTACATATTTTTCAGCACTTTCTGGATTTATAAAATCCATTTTAATTTGAATATGAGTATCTAAATTAATAACGTTTTTAATGGATTTTCGAGCATCAGAAACGGCAGCATTTGCAATTGGAAAGGTTGTAATATCCTCTATAGAATATTTTTCACCTTTATCAACTTTATAATTTTTAAATTCCGAAATCAAATCGGGATTATCAATGACTTCGTTCATGAAGTTAGTTTCTTCGAACTCGTCGTTTTTTGCAAAATAATTTACAGAACGGTTCATGAACATAACTTCTTCTTTTTTATCTTCGGCAGGAAAAACAACATCTTTTGCAAAACCTTGACAAAATTTCAAATATTTTTTGGTAATGAAATTTTCATCTTCGAAAGCATCGACAGACAGAAAATGCTCTAGCCAATATCTTGCATCGTATCGGTTAGAATCTACCGTCAATATTTTGTAACCTTCTTCTTTTTTATAATTAAAAATGATACAGCCTTTATCTAACTTGTTTAGACTCACTCCTTGTTGCAAAATCATATCTAAATGCGATGTTTTTTCTTCGAATTGCAAAAAATCCGATTGAATTTCGCTTTTAAAAATCCCAATAGCATCAACTTTAATGTTATCAATATTTAGATTTGTTAAATGCGCAACATAAACCTCACCATTTTTAATATGTGGATGATTGGATTGTTCGAACAAATGTGTTGTGATTTTTTTTGAAACTTCGTGAACTTTTGTTGGATCATCAAAAATTTCCGAAGCAAATTTGTACATTTCATTATAATCTAAATCAACTTCGTGAGCAAATTGAAAATAATTTTCTTCTTTTTCGCGAAACGGCTTTAAAAAAAATTCTTTCATCAAAGGCACAATTTCATCATTCAAATTAAATGTTTGTTCCGATAAAAAAATGGCTTCGTTTCTGCTTTTGTTTCCAACTCTATGAATTGAAAGCGATTCTATATGTGTGTTGAATAGATTTATCATTGATTTTTTGTTTTTCTCTCCCCAACCTTCTCCAAAGGAGATGGAGCCGAAAGGTTGTTATTTGTAACAAAATAGTTTTATGTTTTTGCTCCCTCTCCTTTGGAGAAGGTTGGGGAGAGGATTAATTCCAATTCTCTTCAAACCCAAAATCCTCGTAACTGTCTCCATTTTCGAACATATCCAAATCATCTTCATCGAGATCGTCTTCAAATTCGTTGTAGTTTTCTTGCTCCATGTCGGCTTCGAACATTTTTTCGCCAGATTCTAAAGGCATTTCGCCATGCGAAAAAATCGTTTCTGGATATAGCGTTCCTGCAGCAACTTCTTCTACAGCTGCTAATTCAACAAGGAAAGTCCACATGTTTATAAAATCATACACATAGATAATTTTGGTGTTTTCTTGGTCAAGAATATCCGAAAGTTGATAATCCGACATAATTTTCATTTCACCAATTGTGTCACCAGAATCAAACATTGGAATTTCATCTTCTTGATTCCAAGTGTCATCACATGTATAAAAAGAAGCAACCTCCAGACCATCAAATCCAAAGGAATTGAAAATTGCGTTATGAAAATCTTCTAAAGTATCATCTTCGAGGATAGCAATGTCTCGAAAAATATCTTCTTCAGAATCGAGAATTACTCTAAATTTATAAACCATAATTTTATTATTTTAAAGGCCAAAGGTAAAATTTTAATTATGAATTACGAATTTCGAATTACGAATTGTTGATAAAATTTTAATCTAAATAGTTTAAAAGTTTTTTTAAATTAGCAAACAATTTGCTTGCATGAAAAACACAAAAAAACATTCGGTACATAATGAGCGATTTCTATAAAAAAATACTCGACAACAACAAAAAATGGGTCGAAAGTTCTCTCGAAAAAGATCCCAACTATTTTGCTGATCTTGCCAAAGGACAAACACCACCACTTTTGTGGATTGGTTGCTCAGACAGTCGAGTTCCGGCAAACGAAATAATTGGAGCCAAACCTGGCGAAGTTTTTGTTCACCGAAACATTGCCAATATGGTCATTCATTCCGATATGAATATGTTGAGCGTGCTTGATTATGCAGTTAATGTTTTAAAAGTCAAACATGTAATAGTTTGTGGGCATTATGGTTGTGGTGGGGTAAAAGCCGCTATGGGCAACGACTCAATAGGAATTATCGACAATTGGATTCGTCACATCAAAGATGTTTACAGGCTTCATCATGTTTATTTAGATTCAATTATCGATGAAACTGCTCGTTTCAATGCTTTCGTAGAATTGAATGTTAAAGAACAAGTTTTCGATTTATCCAAAACTTCAATCGTGCAATCGGCTTGGAAAAACGGACAAGATGTAACGCTTCATGGCTGGGTATATGGTCTAAATTCGGGCTTTGTAACAGATCTAAATGTCAACTTTAGTTCAGACAAAGATTTAGATATTGTCTATCAATTAAATTTCGGATAATATTTTTAGGAGCTAATCCAACTTTCCAATACAAGATTTTTGATAAAACGGCATTTTTATTTCAAAATGCTTTCCATTGTAATTTGGGCTATCACCGTTCATCCAAAAAAATCAACAATTCGGTACAAAGTTTTTTAAATTTGAAAATAGAAGTTGCAAATTTGCTTCATCAAAAACAAACACTATGAAAACCAAGTTTCCTTCGCCGTTTCGCCTGTTAGGCTCGGGTCAAAACCACCAAAAAAACAATATTCAAAGCGTGAGAAAGACATTGTTAAATTTAATAATTCTATTATTCTCTATCGCAACTTTTTCTCAAACAACCATTTCTGGGAAAGTAATTGACGATAAAAAGCAACCCGTTCCAACTGCTAACATTTTCATTGAAGGAACTTACGACGGAACAAGTTCTGACGAAAAAGGAAATTTCACATTTACAACAACTTCAACTGGAAACCAAACTATTTCAGCAAGTTTTTTGTCCTATGAAACTACAAAACAAGTTATCGATGTTTCAAAAGCCACAAATTTAACTTTGGTTTTGCGTGAAAGTGTCAATAGTCTTGATGCAGTAACCATTTCTGCTGGTAATCTTGATTCTGGTGAAAAAGCACGAGTTTCTGTGCTCAAACCGCTTGATATTGTAACCACTGCAGGTTCGAATGCAAATATTGTTTCGGCTTTGCAAACCTTGCCAGGAACTAATTCCGTAGGCGAAAGTGGGCGTTTGTTCGTTCGTGGTGGCGAGTCTGATGAAACGCAAACCTATGTCGATGGTTTGCGTGTTGGACAACCTTATGGGGCATCTGCCAATAACACGCCTGCTCGTGGTCGATTTTCTCCGTTCTTGTTTTCTGGAGCTAATTTTTCAACTGGAGGTTATTCTGCTGAGTATGGCGAAGCGCTTTCGAGTGTTTTATTACTGCCAACCAAAGACGAAGCCGATGCCGATAAAACCGAAATGTCTTTTATGACCGTAGGTTTGGGATTGGGACGCACTAAAAAATGGAGCAAATCTTCTTTGAGTTTTAACACCTCTTACATAAATTTAAAACCATATCAATTGCTTGTTCCGCAACGATTAGATTTCAATAAACCTTTTCAATCGGCATCGGGCGAGTCAGTTTTTCGTTATCAATTTGCCAATGGATTATTGAAAATTTACACGGCTTTCGATGCTCAGAGTCTTGATTTGAATCAAGAAGATATCAATCAAATTCCGAAGGTTCGTTTTGCATTAAATAATAATAATTTGTATTTTAATTCGACTTATAAAGGAAATTTCGGAGAGAAATGGCAAATAGTTGCAGGTTTAAGTTATGGTTATGCTGAAAATAAAATTGGGATTGATGCTTTTAAAATCAATAATTTCGAAAACACATCGCATTTAAAATTCAAATTAAAAAAATCGTTTTCAGAACGTTTCAAATTGAGTTTTGGTGCCGATTATTTCAATACACGATTCAACGAAAATTTGAATGTAACTTTTAGAGATAATTATCAAGAAAATATTTTTGCGACCTATGCTGAAGCCGATGTTTTTTTATCAAAAAAAATGGCTTTCAAAGCAGGAATTCGGGCTTCGAAAAACGATTATATCAATGAATTTGCAATAGCTCCACGTTTTTCGTTAGGATATAAAATTGCAAGAAACAGTCAATTTTCCTTAGCATATGGAATGTTTACACAAGCACCAAAACAAGAGTATTTAAAGTTTTCTAGCCAGTTCGATAACGAAAAAACATCGCATTATATTCTGAATTATCAATACAATAAAGAAGGACAAACGTTGCGTTTAGAAGCATACTACAAAGATTATAAAGATTTAGTAAAGTTTAATACGCCAACTTCTCAGTTCAATTCGGTTTTTAATAATTCAGGTTCAGGCTATGCAAAAGGTTTAGAATTGTTTTGGCGAGACAATAAAAACATTAAGAATCTTGAATATTGGTTGTCGTATTCATACATTGATACCGAAAGAAATTATAGAAATTTCAGCGAATCGGTTACTCCAAGTTTCGTGGCAAAACACAATGTTAGTTTAGTGACAAAATATTGGATTGACAGTTGGAAATCGCAAATTGGTTTTACAGCAAGCGTTCAATCTGGTCGACCATACAACAACCCAAACGAACTGAAATTCATGAATGGAAAAACGCCTTTTTACCAAGATTTGAGTTTCAATTGGGCATATTTATTAACAACTCAAAAAATATTGTATTTCTCGATGACCAATGTTTTGGGAGCCAATCAGGTTTTTGGCTATGATTATGCAAGAAATCCAAATAGTGCAGGAATATATGAAAGAAAAGAAATTAATCCAGTAGCGAGCAGGTTTTTCTTTGTTGGATTTTTCTGGACGATTAGTAAAGATAAAAAAGACAATCAATTGAAGAATTTGTAAAAATTCAATTTCAAAAATTAATTTCAACAAAACAACAATTCAGATACAAAAAACAACAGTTCGGTCAAAAGCAATTTTTAAACAAAACAAGTCGATATAAATTTACATCAAAATTAGAAACAATAACAATTTCAAGAACAAATAAAACTTAAATAAAATGAGAAATTCAATCTTAGCATTAGCAGTATTAGTAACAGGATTTGTATCTGCACAAAAAGTAAATTTACAAATCGATATGACGGGCTTCAAAAACAACGCAGGAGTTGTAAAAGTAGGTTTATACAATTCGGAAGGTACTTTTTTGAAAACGGTGTTTAAAAGACTAAAATCTGAAATTAAAGACAAAAAAGCAATTGTAACTTTCGATGATTTAGAAAAAGGCGAATATGCGGTTTCTATTTATCACGATGAAAACCAAAACGGAATTATGGATACCAATTTTATGGGAATTCCAACCGAAGATTATATGGCATCTAACAACACAAAAGGTTTTATGGGGCCACCAAAATATGAAAATGCAAAATTTTCAATTACTGGTAATTCGAAAATTGAAATTAAGATTAATTAATTTTCAATTCAGCTTCAAAAAACGACAGTTCAGTCAGAATCAGTTTTAAAACAATAATAACAGTCATAAATTTACATCAGAATTAAAAACAATAACAATTTTAAAAATCAATTTCAAAAACAAATTAAAACATTATCATTATGAAAACAACTTTTCAAGAAAACAAGAAAAACAAACTGCAAATCTTGAGTAAAAATTTAATCTTAACATTAGTAGTATTAGTATCAGGATTTGCAACTGCGCAAGGGCAATTCGAACAAGGAATGGGTAGCGCAATGAAACTTTGGGGCGAAGGCAAAAACACCGAAGCAAGTGCCATGTTCGAACGCATTGCTTCTGCAGAAAAAACAAGTTGGTTGCCAAACTATTACATTGCAACCGTAAATTGTTTTGCGGCATTTAGAACTCAAGACAAAGAACAATTAACTGCATTGCTTGCAAAAGCACAATCGGCACTAGATATCGAAATGGCCAAAACTCCAAACAATGCGGAACTAATAGTTATGCAAGCCATGATTCACACGGCATTATTATCATCCGATCCGATGAAATACGGAATGACTTTGCCTGCAAAAGTTACCGAATTGTATGCAAAAGCCGAAGCAATTGCACCAAATAACCCAAGAGTTGTGTACGGAAAAGCCGAATTTGCAATTGGTGGCGCAAAATGGACTGGCGCAGACGTGAAAGTTTTGTGCAAAGATGTGGAACGTTCTATCGGGCTTTTTGCTACCTTTAAACCAGAAACTGTATTTTCTCCAAACTGGGGATTGCAACGTGCTGAGGAAGCATTGAAAAATTGTAAATAATACAATTGAATAAAGGAGCAAGAATCAAGATTTATGAATTAAAAGTCTTGATTCGGGTTTCTTAAAAAATCAAAAATTGTATCAAAATGAATTCATTTTTTAAAAATTTTCAAAAAACATTTTTGCTTACTGTTATAATATTTTTTGTTATTATAACATTAAATATCATAATGGGTGCAAAATATTCATTTGATTTTAAACTTTTAATAAATTTTGGTTTTACCGCATTGTACACTTTTTCGCTTACAACTGCTAATACATTAGTTTTTGATGTGTTAGACAAAATTTACATAAAAGATAGATTTTCGACTAAAAGAATTTTTGTTGGATTTATAAGTTCATTTTTAGTTTCATTATTAGTCATTTTTTTAATTAGAATTTTCGAAGATTTAGGCATTGACAATATGTCATTTTATGATTTTATTCATAATCAAAATCCAAGAGATTATGTAGTATCAATTGTAATAACATTTTTTGTAACATTATCGGTTTATTC
>JAYWEG010000313.1:0-2716 GCA_043779445.1 Bacteroidota bacterium | reverse complement strand
ACCAATAAAGAGGAAGAAATCATGCAAATTTTATGGAGGCTCGAAAAAGCCTTCGTAAAAGAAGTCATGGCAGAAATCACTGAAGATCAACCACATTACAATACTCTTTCGACCATTATTAGAAATTTAGAAGAAAAAGGTTTTGTAAGTTACAACGCATACGGAAACACACATCAGTATTATCCGATTGTAAAAATAGAAGATTACAGAAAGCGTTTTATGAACACGGCAATCGAAAATTACTTTGATAATTCTTATAAAAATTTGGTGTCCTTTTTTGCCGAAGAACAAAAAATTTCAGCCGTTGAACTTCGTGAAATTTTAGCACTTATAGAAAATAAAAAATAGAAAAAGATGGAAACAATTTTCATTTATTTATTAAAAGTCAACGGATTAATTGCCATTTTCTATTTGGCGTATTATTTACTAGTACAAAAAGAAACATTTTTTAATAGCAATCGATGGTTTTTGTTGTCTGGATTATTTACAGCGGTTTTGATGCCCTTGTTTTTTGTTACTAAAATAGTTTTGATTCAAAAAACGCAACAGATTTCAAATCATTTTTTGAAGATAAAGTCAAATAATAAAGCAATTTTAGAGGAACCATTAAATTGGAATTATATATTTTCAGGAATTTATTTAGCAATAAGTTTTGTTTTATTGTTATTCATAATCAGTAACTTATATTCATTTTATAAGTTAATAAATAATAAAAAAGTCGAAATCAAGAAACCATTTGCATTGGTTGATATTCAAGAAAACATAAATCCGTTTTCGTTTTTTAAATATATTATTTTCAATTCAGAGTTATATTCTAAAGTTGAACTTGAAAATATTTTGAACCACGAAAAAGTCCACAGCCGTGAAAAACATTCAATCGATGTATTGATTGCCAAAATTTTTTGTGCCGTTTTTTGGTACAATCCATTTGTATGGTTGTACAAAAAAGCAATTTTACAAAATCTTGAATTTATTGCTGACCAAAAAGCAATCGAAAATATAGAAGATAAAAAAGCGTATCAAATGACGCTTTTGAAAGTAGTTACTGATCACAACTGCTTGTCGATTACCAATAATTTTTATCAATCATTAATCAAAAAACGAATTGTTATGTTAAACAAAAATCAATCGAAAAAGTCAAATTTATGGAAATACACACTTGTAATTCCAGCATTAGTAGTATTTGTAGCCCTATTTCAGGTGAAAATTATGGCTCAAGAAAAATTAGTAAAACAAAAAGATGGCACTTTAGAGTCACAAGACACAAAGGAAATTTATGAACTCACTTTCAACAAAAACGATTCAGATGAGGAAATCAGAAAGGAATGTGAAAATTTAAAAATTGCTAAAAATGTTGATTTAGTTTTAAAAAGTGTTATGCGAAATTCAAATGGAGAAATTACTGCGATTTCTTTCACGGCAAATGACAATAACGGTTCAAACACTAATTATGATGTCAATAGTGATAAACCGATTGTACCTTTTTTGTTTGTATATTCCAAAGATTTGAAAGGAAAAACCGAAATTGGTTTTCATGAAGGAAATGGTTCTAATGCAACAATACCAAAACCGCCAACACCTCCTACGGTATCTTCTATACCTTCGCTCCCACCAAGTCCTCCTACTCCACCGCATCCGCCAAAAAAACCTGCTACAAAAGAAATGAATCGTGCAAAAAGTGACATTCAGAAATCAAAAGTGCAAATCGAGAAAGCACAGAAATATATAGCAGAACATCAATCTGAAATGGAAAATGCTCAAAAAGAAATAGAAAAAGCAAGACCCGAAATTGAGAGAGCGCAAAAATATGTTGAAGAGCATAAAGAAGAAATTGAAATTGTTCGAAAACAAATTGAAGAATTGAAACCAGAATTAGAAAAGGCAAAAAAATTAGCCAATGAAGCACGAAAAGAAGCTCAAATTGCAAAAAAACTTGCTGAGAAAGCAAAAGTCGAAGCCGACGAAAAATCAAAATAAACTTCAATTAAAAGACTGTCAACTGGCAGTCTTTTTCTATTTTTACAAAAAAATTCCATGTACAAAATCTTAGCAAAAATTAACAAACTGATTTTACCAAGTTTTACCAAACAAAAATTAGATTTGGCAAAAGCCAAAAAATGGCAATTAGCAATCATTGGCTACCGAGCACTAATTACAATGAAATCTTTAGAGTAATAAATTAGAAAATTTTATTATTTCTTGTTGCAAATATCAATTTTATGAGTATATTTGCACTCACAAAAATAGGCCACGTGGCGCAACTGAATAGCGCACTTGATTACGGCTCAAGAGGTTGCTGGTTTGAATCCAGCCGCGGTCACGGATAAATAAAAAGAAAGGAAATTTTTTAAAGTGAACTTTAAAATTTTCCTTTCTTTATTTTCAAAGCGGAGCATTGGTGGATGGACAAAGTCAATCCAGCCGCCGTCACAAATAAAACGCAATTATCTAAATTCTTGATAATTGCGTTTTTCTTTCTACTAAATCAATCTTTCATAAATGCAAGAATATTTCGTTGATATTGAACATCATAATCAAATTTTTGAAGAGCATTTTTTCAATCTAAAAGAATTTGAATCTTGTATATTCAACAATTGTAATTTTTCTAAATGTTTGTTTATTGGAGTTGCGTTTGCAGATTGTGTTTTCAATGATTGCGTTTTAGACCAAGCAAAAATTGGAAATGTTGCTTTTCGGAATGCCATTTTCAACAATT
>JAYWEG010000312.1:0-17272 GCA_043779445.1 Bacteroidota bacterium | reverse complement strand
CAAAAAAAATCTCGATGAGTATTTAGCAGATCCAAACAAAGTTGCAACACCATCTTCAGCAGTTATACCTCCAGTATCAAACGGTCAAAAACTTTCTCCGAAAGATATGGAAGCCGAAAAAAAATTAAATGAAATCATCAAAAACAATCAAAAATCAATCAATCCTCCTGGCTTTTCTGTCGAACCTGCATTGGAATTAAAAGAGGATTCAATAAAACCCAAAAAATAAAATAATGTTTGATACAAAGCCAAAAAACCTAACAGATATACTCGGAAAAACAAATAGAATTGTAGAAGGAACTACTATCAAAGGCGATATTATTTCTCCAGCAGATTTTAGATTAGATGGCCATTTGATTGGAAATTTTCAAACAGATGGAAAAATTGTTGTCGGATCAGCAGGAAGTGTTACAGGAAATATTACGTGTAGAAATGCCGATATTGAAGGTCGTTTTGAAGGTAAAATTCTGGTTTCGGAATTGTTGAATCTAAAATCAACCTCAAAAATCAAGGGCGAAGTATTTTGCGAGAAACTGTCCGTTGAACCTGGAGCTGATTTTGACGCCAATTGCACCATGAAATCTCAAAAACAAAATCTTCTTGAAAATGGAAAACCCAGAATCGAAGAAAAAAAATAGCAAATGGTTGTCCCTAATAAATATTCCAATTCAAATGGGAGCCATCATTTTTTTGTTTTACAAACTCGGTTTTTGGCTAGATAAAAATTATCCGAATGACAAAATCTATTATTTTAAAGTTTTGACAATTATTGGTGTATTTTTAGCTATGTATAACGTAAACAGGCAAGTTTCCGAAATTAACAAACCGCACTAAATGGATTCTAAAATTATAAAATCTATTTCGTTATTGATTGCTATTTCGATTGTTCTATTTGGAATTCACAAAATAATTTTTACTTTTTTTGAACTTGAAAACGTTGAAACCAATTTTAAATATCCGTTAGTTAGTTTATATTCAATGCTCACAACGGCAACTTTGTTGATTTATATAACTTCGATTCTAATTTCCAAAAAAAACTTCGATGTGGTCGGAATGTCTTTTATGTTGATAACTTCTGTAAAAACCATTGTTTTTTATGTTTTGATTCGTTCTGTTGTAAAAGGAATTTCTGAAACTAACCATATCGAAAAAATAAATTTTATGATTACATTTTTCTTGTTTTTAGCAATCGAAACTTTTTTTGTGATTCGGCTTTTAAACCAGAAAGAATTGAATTAGTTTTTTATAAACGTACTCTGAAATGTTTTTGAATCACTAAAAGCCTTCAGAATATACATACCGCTTGACAAACTATCAACATTAATTTGTTCTAAGTTTTGAGTTTGATTTAGAACAATTTTCCCAAAGACATCAACAATAACAATTTTTTCTATTGTGGTGTTTTCAATGTATAAGTTTAAAATAGAATTCGTAGGATTCGGGAATAAATTAAATCTAACTGAATATTGTGATTGATTTGTTCCAAGAACCGAAGTTGGACAAGTTATAGCAATTGGATTTGTTGTTGGTGTCGGCGAATAAACGCCATTTCCAAGTTGACCATAGGGGTTATTTCCCCAAACAAAAAGAGATCCATCAGTTTTTATAGCCAAATTATGAACAACTTTAGAGGTAACACTTTGCCAATCGGTTGCTGTGCCAATTTGGACGGGTGATAATAATGCAGTAATAATTGGCAAAGTAGGATTAGTAGTGCCATTTCCGAGTTGACCAGCTGCATTTCCTCCCCAGGACCAAAGCGTATTATTTGATTTTATTGCAACAGAATGTGAATCTCCTCTAGAAATGTCAATCCATGTAGCCGTACCAATTTGAGCAGGACTATTTCTTTGCGAAGTAGTTCCATCACCCAATTGTCCAGAATCGTTTTTGCCCCAAGTCCACAGAGTTCCATTTTGTTTCAAAGCAATGGAATGATACAATCCAGCACTCACTTTTGCCCAATCATTATCGAGTCCAATTCGAATCGGAACAATTTGATTCACACTTGTTCCATCACCAAGTTGTCCGGAGTTGTTAAAACCCCAAGCCCATAATGATCCATTTGTTTTTGTTGCTAAAGTATGAAATGCACCAGACGAAACCGAAAACCAATCCGTATCTGTACCAATTTGAGTTGGTGAATTTAAAGCTAAAACCGAATTATTTCCCAATTGACCATAGGTATTATCTCCCCATGCCCAAAGCGTACCATCCGTTTTAACACACATTGTGTAGGTATATCCAGAAGAAACGGAACTCCAATTTTGATCGGTTCCTATTTGTGTCGGAATTGTTTTTTGAACCAAAGTCCCATCACCTAATTGACCTACATTATTCTTTCCCCAAGCCCAAAGTGTATTATCTGTTTTTATGGCACAAGTATGAAAACTTCCTGAAGAAATATTTCTCCAATTATTATCATTTCCCACTTGCACAAGTGTATTTGAATTGCTTACCCAGGGAGAAACACCAATTTGACCTGTATCATTTCTTCCAGTTCCCCAAAGCGTTCCATCGGATTTTATGAACCCAGAATGTGATCCTCCTGCAGAAGTTTTTTGAAAACATTGAGAAAAACTAGAAAAACTTACTAAAAATAGAATTAAACTAAGTATAATTTTTTTCATAAATATGACTTTAAATTTTGTGAAGTAGTTATGGTTAAGCAAATTAATAAATAAAAAAGTTATAAAAAAAGTTATTAACAACTTTTTTGACGTTTAACCTTTTAAAAACCACATAATTTAGGTCAAAGCCATTGGTGCTGTTGAAAACTATTTTAAAGAATTTTCAGCAATTTTCATTATCGTAAGTTTTTAAAGATTAAAAAGTGTAATTATCATTTTTTTGTGATTTGAATTACATTTCATTAACCAATTAGGTTTAAATTATTAAAAAAATTGCATAATAACCAAAAAAATTAAAATTAAGTTTTTCAATAGTAATAAAAAATGTACCTTTGCACCAAATTTCAAACACAAAATTTTAAGATAACAGATATGGTTGTTACTAACAGAACTTTTTCCACTATTTTAATACTTATATTTACGTTAATTTCGTCTTTTGGATTTGCAAATCAAATTCAAGAGGCAAATACCACAACCAAAGAAAATAAAACAGAAGTTGTTGATGAAAAAGCCGAATTAAAATCAGTAATAAAAGCATTTATAAACCATCACGTTTTAGACTCTCACGAAGTAACATTTACGGAGGATGAAAAAACTGGTCTCCACTACGGATTTTCGTTACCTATTATACTATGGGATAATGGAGTTGAATTTTTCTCTTCTTCAAAATTCAATCATGGCGAAGCAGTTGCAGAATCAAATGGTAAATTTTATAAATTAAGCCATCATGACGGAAAAATATATAAAGTCGATAGTCTAAAAGGAACTTTAATCGAAGACGAAAAAACAGGTTTCGTTTCAAACGTTCGTCCTTTAGATTTTTCAATCACAAAAAACGTTTTATTCATTATGATTGCATCGCTGTTGATGTTTATTCTATTTAGCAGTCTTGCAAGATCGTACACTAAAAACGGAGGGATTGCTTCTGGAATGGGTAGAATTTTCGAGCCAGTGGTATTATACATTCGAGATGATATTGCTATCCCAAACATTGGCGAGAAACATTACAAAAGATACATGAGTTATTTGTTGTCGATATTTTTCTTTGTTTTGTTTCTTAATTTATTTGGATTAACACCACTAGGAATTAATGTAACAGGAAATTTAACGATCACAGCTTCTTTGGCTATTTTAACTTTTTTAATCACAAACTTCACAGCAAATAAAAACTATTGGGGTCACATTTTCTGGATGCCAGGCGTGCCGAAACTAATGAGAATTATTTTAGCACCTATTGAATTGTTAGGAGTAATTATCAAACCTTTTTCATTAATGATTCGTTTGTATGCAAATATCTTCGCAGGACACATCGTATTAATGAGTATTATTGGGTTAATGTTTATTTATAAAAGTTGGATAGGAAGTACGTTGTCTTTTGGATTATCTTTTTGTTTATCAATCTTAGAAATATTAGTTGCCTTTTTACAGGCGTATATTTTCACCATGTTATCTGCGCTTTATTTTGGATCGGCTGTTGAAGAACACCACCACGAAGAGGCGCATTAGTAAAAATGTTTGTTGTTTAAAGTTTGAAGTTTGTTGGGTTTTAACCACGAACTAAAAAACAAAAATCACAAACTCACAAAAAGAATGTTTAATTTTTAATATATATATTATGGAAATTCCTAAAATTGTTGGTGCTGGTTTAATTGTTATTGGAGCAGGTCTTGGTATTGGTAGAATTGGTGGTTCAGCAATGGACGCAATTGCTCGTCAACCAGAAGCTTCAGGAAAAATTCAAACTGCTATGCTAATTGCTGCTGCACTTATTGAAGGTATTGGTTTCGCTGCATTATTTGCTGCATAATCAAAACTCAAAACAATAGTTGCAACGGTTGGTTGTAACTATTGTTTTATTATTAAAAAATTACATACATTTTAAAAATAGAATAAAATTTTAAAAAATGGACAAATTATTAAATCAATTTGAATTCGGATTATTTTTCTGGCAAGTAATAATATTTGTTGGATTGATTTTTTTACTAAAAAAATTCGCTTGGAAACCAATTCTCGATGCTGTAAACGAAAGAGAAGAAGGAATCAAAAATGCATTACTTTCTGCTGAAAATGCTAAAAAAGAAATGCAAAATCTTCAAGCCGATAACCAACGTATTTTGCAAGAAGCTCGTTTGGAGCGTGACACGATGCTAAAAGAGGCTCGTGAAATGAAAGAAAAGATGATCGCAGATTCAAAAAACGAAGCACAAGCACAAGGTTTGAAAATGATTGAGCAAGCAAAAGCGGCGATTCAATCAGAAAAAAATGCTGCAATGGCAGATTTGAAAGCACAAGTTTCGAATTTATCAATTGAAATTGCTGAAAAATTATTGAAAAGTGAATTAGCGAACAAAGAAACTCAGACCCAGTTGGTAGAGAAATTGTTGGGTGACGTAAAACTAAACTAGTCATGGCAAATACAAGAGCGGCTATTCGATATGCAAAAGCAATTCTGGAAACAGCATCGTCAAAAAATGTTGCTAAAGAGGTAAGTGATGATATGATTTTGATTGGATCTACGATAAAATCAAATTCAGAATTGAGTACTTTTATTCAAAATCCAACTATTAAAGTGGAGATAAAAGAAAGTGCTTTGTTAGAAGTTTTTGCAAACACAAATCAAGTAACAAAAAGCATGTTTCATTTGTTGTTCGAAAACAAAAGATTCGAAATTCTTCCAGAAATTACATTAGAGTATAATAAATTATTCGATGTTTTAAATGGAGTTGAGGTTGCAAAAGTAACCACTGCATTCGCGATGGATGCCGATTTAGAAACAAAAGTTAAAGCAAAAATCGCAACATTTTCGGAAAAGAAAGTAAGCATTGAAAATATCGTAGATCCATCAATTATTGGAGGGTTTATATTGAGAATAGGGGACAAGCAGTACAATGCTTCTGTTGCAAATAGATTACAAGTTTTAAAAAGAGAATTAAGTAATTAGTTATATATATAATTATGGCGGAAATTAAACCTGCTGAAATTTCAGCAATATTAAGAAAACAACTAGACGGTTTTGAATCTGGGGCTACATTAGAAGAAGTTGGTTCAGTACTACAAGTTGGAGATGGAATTGCTCGTGTATATGGGCTTTTAAACGTTCAATATGGAGAACTTGTAGAGTTTGATAATGGTCTAGAAGGAATCGTTTTGAACCTTGAAGAAGACAATGTCGGGGTAGTACTTTTAGGGGCTTCGACAGGAATCAAAGAAGGTTCAACTGCAAAAAGAACACAACGAATTGCGTCTCTAAAAGTTGGAGAACAAATGGTGGGTCGTGTAGTAAACACACTTGGTTTTCCAATAGATGGAAAAGGACCAATTGGTGGTGAACTTTTCGAAATGCCTTTGGAAAGAAAAGCACCAGGAGTTATCTTCCGTCAACCCGTTACAGAACCATTACAAACCGGTGTGAAAGCTATCGATGCTATGATTCCAGTAGGTCGTGGACAACGTGAGTTGGTTATTGGTGACCGTCAAACAGGAAAATCATCTGTTTGTTTGGATACCATTTTGAATCAAAAAGAATTTTACGATGCAGGAAAACCTGTGTTTTGTATCTATGTTGCCATTGGTCAAAAAGCATCAACAGTAGCAGGAATTGCAAAAATGTTAGAAGAAAAAGGAGCCATGGCATACACCATTATTGTTGCCGCAAACGCTTCTGATCCATCTCCAATGCAAGTATATGCACCTTTTGCAGGGGCAGCAATTGGAGAATATTTCAGAGATTCTGGTCGCCCAGCATTGATTGTTTATGATGATTTATCTAAACAAGCAGTTGCCTATCGCGAGGTTTCTCTTTTATTAAGAAGACCACCCGGACGTGAAGCCTATCCTGGAGACGTTTTTTACTTGCACTCTCGTTTGCTAGAACGTGCTTGTAAAGTAATTGCAAACGATGAAATTGCAAAAAACATGAATGATTTACCAGATACGCTAAAAGGTATTGTAAAGGGCGGAGGATCTTTAACGGCACTGCCAATTATCGAGACTCAGGCTGGTGACGTTTCTGCTTATATACCAACAAATGTAATTTCGATTACAGATGGGCAAATTTTCCTTGACGGAGATTTGTTTAACTCTGGAGTTCGTCCTGCAATTAACGTAGGTATCTCGGTATCTCGTGTGGGTGGAAATGCACAAATCAAGTCCATGAAAAAAGTGGCTGGAACATTAAAACTAGACCAAGCACAATTCCGTGAATTAGAGGCATTTGCTAAATTTGGTTCAGATTTAGATGCAGTAACGTTAAATGTAATTGAAAAAGGTAAAAGAAACGTTGAAATCTTGAAACAAGGTTTGAATGATCCATATACTGTTGAAGATCAAGTTGCAATTATCTATGCTGGTTCAAAAAACTTGTTGAGAAATGTTCCTGTTAATAAAGTAAAAGAATTCGAGAAAGATTTCTTGGAATATCTGAACAACAAACACAGAGACGTTCTAGATGCTTTGAAAGCAGGAAAATTAGATGACAAAATTACAGATGTTATCGAATCGGTAGCAAAAGAATTATCAGCGAAATATTAATCCCCTCGATGCCTCCCCAAAGGGGAGGAGTGTTGGAATAGAAAAATAGAAATATTAATTTAAGACAGATGCCTCGTTAAGTCTTCCTCCCCTTTGGGGAGGGTTGGGGAGGGGAAAAAATGGCAAACCTAAAAGAAATCCGTAATAGAATTACTTCCGTATCATCAACGATGCAAATCACATCGGCAATGAAAATGGTTTCTGCAGCAAAACTGAAAAAAGCACAAGATGCGATTACAGCCATGCGACCTTATGCCGAAAAACTAACCGAATTATTACAAAATCTTTCATCGACACTTGATGGCGATGTGGGTGGTGAATTTACTACTCAACGTGAAATCAAAAATGTATTGGTAGTTGCTATAACATCTAACAGAGGTTTATGTGGAGCATTCAATACGAATGTAATTAAGGAAGTTAAAAAAAGAGTAGAGTTTTATGCTGGAAAACAGGTTGACGTTTTTGCCATTGGTAAAAAAGGAAACGACGTTTTGAGCAAAACGGCATCGGTTGTTGAAAATCAAAGTTCGGTTGTTGAAAATCAAAGTTCGGTTTTTGATGATTTGACTTTTGATAATGTGGCTAAAATTGCTCAAACCTTGACAGATAAATTTACAACTGGTCAGTACGACAGAATTGAGGTTATTTACAATCAATTTAAAAATGCTGCTACACAAATCGTTCAAACCGAACAATTTTTGCCATTAGCAGCGATTAAATCAGATACTCCAGCATCAACAGGAGATTATATTTTTGAACCATCTAAAGAAGAAATCGTGTTGACCCTGATTCCAAAATCATTGAAAACACAATTATACAAAGGCATCCGAGATTCATTTGCATCGGAGCATGGAGCGCGAATGACGGCTATGCACAAAGCAACAGACAACGCCACCGAACTCAGAAACCAATTGAAATTAACCTATAACAAGGCACGTCAAGCCGCAATTACTAATGAAATTTTAGAAATTGTTGGTGGAGCAGAGGCTTTGAAAGGGTAAAAAAATAGTTAAAAATAGATTTATAAAATTCCCCTCCGATATTCGATTCGTGATGGGATTTTTTTTAATTAATAAAACCGTATACTCTTTACACACTTTTCTCCTCATTTTACACACTTTTTTTATTATCTACAAAACCACAAAATACATAAAATATTGATTTACAATATTTTAATTTTTTTAATTCTAATAAATTTACATTGGCACGATTCTTACTTATTCTTATTGAACTATTAATTATTAAAACATAGTATCATGAAAAAGTTAATTTTATCCGCAGGAATTATTTTGGCAAGTTTGACAGGTTTTGCACAAACTGCTGCTCCTGTAGCGACAACAACAATGGCGAAGGCAGAGAAAACGGTTAAAGCAGCAGTGCTTCCAAGTCAAGAAAAATTTACAGAAATTAAAACAGAAGAAACTCCAGATGCAGTTGTGAAAGCCTTGAAAAAAGATTATCCAAATGCAGTGGTGTCTAAAGTTTATGTTAACGAAAAGAAAGATTACAAAATCGATTTAACCGTAGATGACCAAAAAACTACTGTTTATACAGATGTTAATGGTTACTGGATAAAAAAATAAGTTTGGGGAACTTATGATTTTGTTTTAAAAAGAGCGATTGTCTAACAATTGCTCTTTTTTTTATTACAAGAAATTAACTTAACTTGCGTTAGTATTATTCACAAACATAGAAAATGTTAATGTATAAGATTTTAATAATCGAGGACGATGTTGCTTTTTGTAATTTATTAGAAAAATTTCTGGTGAAGAATTCCTATGTTGTGAAAACTTCGTTTTCTGGAGAAGATGCAAAACAAAAAGTTCAAAAAGAAGATTTTGATCTCATAATAACAGATTTGCGTTTGCCAGACTACAACGGAATTGATCTTTTGGCAGAATTTAAACTTCAAAAACCTTCTATTCCAGTACTACTCATGACAGGATATTCTGATGTTGCGACGGCAGTTAAAGCTATGAAAAACGGCGCAGCAGATTATATCTCAAAACCGTTTAATCCCGAAGAAGTTTTATTGGTAATCAAAAATACTTTACAAAATCCCAAAGAAAAAACTTTTGTAACAATCCCGAGTAACAATAAAAATCCCGAAATTGAATATGTTTTAGGAATTTCGAAAGCATCAAAAAAACTTTCGGAGCATATTGAACTAGTGAGCCCAACAGATATTTCGGTTCTGATTATTGGCGAAAGCGGTACAGGAAAAGAAGTGATTGCAAAAAAAATACATCAAAAAAGTTCCAGAAATATAAATCCTTTTATTGCCGTTGATTGTGGTGCAATTCCAAAAGAACTGGCAACAAGTGAATTTTTTGGTCATCAGAAAGGCTCTTTTACGGGAGCCATACATGACAAGATTGGCTATTTTGAAGCTGCAAACGGAGGCACACTTTTTTTAGATGAAATTGGAAATTTAACATACGATAATCAAATTCAACTTTTGAGAGCTTTGCAAGAACGAAAAGTGAAACCCATCGGAAGCAATAAAGAAATTGATGTTGATGTACGCATTATTACTGCTACAAACGAAGACTTGCAAGATGCGGTTCGAAACGGAAATTTTAGAGAAGATTTGTATCATCGAATCAATGAATTTTCGATTGTTTCGCCAGCTTTAAGAGATCGTAATGAGGATTTGATGGTTTTTGCTCATTTTTTTCTAGAAAAAGCAAATCAACAATTGAATAAAACCATCATTGGTTTTTCGAAAGAAGTGATCAGCATTATTCAGGAATATGCATGGCGAGGAAACCTGCGAGAATTACAGAATTGCATTAAAAGAGCTACGCTTTTGACTCAAGGAAATTGGATAGAAAAATCGTCGCTTCCGAATGAGATTATCGAAAATCGTAATAATTTTTCTGATTTATCTTTGATGGAAAACGAAAAAAATGCCATTATTAGTGCCTTAAAAAAAGCAGATAACAACAAATCAAAAGCATCGGAATTATTGAAAATTACACGCAAAACGTTATACAACAAATTGAAATTATATAATTTAGAGTAATCTTATTTCATCTTCCAATAATGTAAAAACCATTTCTATTTTTTCTTCTAAAAACTTTATTTTAATTTCAAAATCGGTAGTCGACAAGGAATTATTTTCTAAATTTTCTAGAATTTCAAATACATTTTTGGCTTTAATTTGTTTGAACATGGGAGACATTTTGTGAGAAATTTGTTGAACTCGAGGGACATTATTAACTGCAAAAGCTGTTTTCAAATCCTCTAAATTTGATTTTGTTGCATTCATAAAAGTAGATATAACTTCGTTTAAAGCCAATTTATCTTCTTTAAAAAATGATTTTAAATGATCTAGGCTATATAAATTACCAGAATTATTTTCGTTAATTTCATCTTCAAATTCTGGAATAATTTCATTTGAATTCAATACCGAATTAATTAGTTTTATAAACTTTTTTGGTGAAAAGGGCTTGAAAATAACTTTCGAAAATCCAGAATTTTTATAAACTTCTAAATCTAAATCGGTTCTTCCGGTCAAAGCAAAAACGTGTTGATTTTTATATTCTTTAGATTTAATTAATTTTTCTATAAATTCAAATCCATCAATTTCAGGCATTTGAATATCTGTGATTATAAAATCAAAAACAATTGTTTTAATTTTTTCTAAAGCCGAATTGGCATCAGAAAAAGCATGGACAATATAATTATTAGATTTCAAAATTTCTGAAGTCAAGTTTAATAAACTCAAATCGTCGTCAATTACAACTACAATTTGTTGTTGTTTTGTTTCAGATTTCGAAATTTCAGAAATTAGTTTTTCGAAATTTAAAGGCAATAAAATCTCAAAAACGCTGCCTTTTCCAAATTCACTTTTCAAACGTATTGTCCCGTTTAGAATTTCGATAATTTTTTTAGAAATTGTCAACCCCAAACCAGTTCCACCATATGCTTTCTCAATGTTTTCATCTGCTTGCGTGAATTCTTCGAAAACGAGATTCAGGTTTTTTTCCTCTATTCCAATTCCGGTATCTTCAATTTTAATAATGATTTTTTGATTCGATTTATTAATTCTTGCATCAATTTTCACAAAACCTACATTCGTAAATTTAAAAGCATTTCCGATGATATTTGTCAAAACTTGTTTCAATCGAAAAGCATCCCCATTGATATTGGCTTTTAAGTTTTCATCGATATGAATTAGCAATTCTACAGATTTGTGATTGTGAATAGAATGAATATTTGTCGCAGTATCTCGAATTAGATTCGACAAAGAAAAAGGAGCGTTTTCAATCACAATTTTTCCCGCTTCGATTTGCGTAAAATCTAATAAATCTTGGACTAATTGTGTGATATATTCCGAAGAATTTTTGATGTTTTCTGTAAAATAATTTTGTTTTTCATCTAATTTAGAATTGCCTAAAAGTTCTGTAAAACCAACAATAGTACTCAACGGCGTTTTCAAATCATGACTAACGGTGGAAATGAGTTGTTCTCTATTTTTTAATAATATATTGGTTTTTGAATTCGCAATTTCGAGTTGTTTTTTATATACTTCGGTTTTCGAAAAATCTTTGATAATCAAAATTGAAAAAAACAAGGCTAAAAACAAACCTATAATGGCCGCAATAGAAATAATTTGATTCGTTTTTTGTAATGATTTATCCTTTTCTAAATTGTTTTTTGCAGTATTGACAATGATTTCTTTTTCAATGATGTTCAAAATTTTTCGAAGTTGTTCAGATGTTGAAATTTCGTTTTCGAGCAATAATTTTTCTTCAAATGAAGCTTCTTTTTTTATTTTTACAGTTTCACTTTTTACAGAAGTTAATAATTTTTTCGAAGCAAATAAAATAGAATCCGATGCTTTTTTGGTCATGGTATTTGTGCTATCGTCTGGGATATTTTGATTCAAATAGGCAACATATTTTTTTAGCACATTTCTTTGATAATCACCCATTGCCTCTGGATATTTCACAAAATCTTCGAGTTGAAGTTTGCGCAAAGAACTTTCCATTTTTGTTAAATCCTGAATGGCATTTTTAATCGCAATTTCTTTATTTGGTTTGCTTTTTATGATTTTTAGTTGCTTGATATTTTCTGTTTTTCGCAACAAAAGCAATTGTATACTGTCTAATAATTTAATTTGATAGTTGTTTTTGATGTTTAATTTCAGCGAATCAATTTGAAGTTTTAATTCGGTATTTTTAATTAAATAATTCTGAAAATCGCTCAAAGAATTGGTCTGAATGGTAATTCGAGCCAAACTTTCTGTTTTATACAAATCCGAAACTAATCCACTCACTTTCAGAATTTTTGCATTTTCTTGTGCGATTTTCTTTTCGGTTTTCGAAAAAACTTTATTTTCTGAATATAAAACCCAACCAACTATAGCAATCATCAAGGCCAAAACCATATAGCTAATCACAATTTTAAAAGGAATATTGTTTTTCGAATTATTCATTTTGGTTAGGGTGTAAGAACTAATAACTTGAAAATTACGATTTTATTTTAAGGCAAAAAAAAATCTCATTCGAAATTGGGAATGAGATTTTTTATAATTTTAATATCATTAACGAAACTGTTAATTTATCTCATTCAGCATTTTCGAAATTTCGTCTAGTTTTGGAGTCAAAACAATTTCTATTCTTCGGTTTTTGGCTTTTCCTTCTGGAGTATCGTTGCTCATCAAAGGCGCAAACTCTCCTCGACCTGCAGCAGTAAGATTTTGTTTGTTGATTTTAGTATTTTCAGATAATATGTTTACAATTGCTGTGGCTCGTTTTGTAGACAAATCCCAATTATTTTCAATCGAGCCAACGGCTGCACCAAACTTATCATTATCTGTATGACCTTCAATTAAAACCGAAATTTCTGGGTTATCACCAAGAACTTTACTCACGGCTAAAACGGCTTTTTTACCTTCGGGATTTACATCCCATTTTCCGGATTCAAATAGGAGTTTGTTTTCCATAGAAACATACACTTTTCCGTCTTTTTGTTGCACCGTTAAACCTTTTCCTTCAAAGGCTTTAAGCGATTTCGACAAGGTTTCTTTTAGTTTTTTCATGCTAGCTTCCTTTGCAGCAATAATGGCTTCGAGTTCCGCAAGTCGTCTGGAATTTGACGCTAAATCGTTTTTAGTTCTATTAAACCTGTCTTGTTCGGCCGCCAATGCTTTTTCTTTTGCCTCTAGTTGAGCTAACAATTCACGATTTTTTGCCATGTTGGCTTGCAGCGATTCATCACTGTTTTTCTCGAGTGATTTGTACGAATCTTGAAGTGTTTTCAGACTTTTTGATGCTACATTATAATCTGCTAAAAGTTTATCTCGTTCTGCTTTTAATTTATCTCGCTCTGAAATGGCGTTGGCATTTTCGACATCGAGTTTCGATTTTAATTTCGAAATACTATCGTTTACATCCGCCATCTTTCGATATTCTTTTTTGAGATCTGCAAATTTAGTTTCGAGTTCATTAAATATTTTTTTAGACACACAAGAAGTTGATAGAGCTAAAAGTAGTATTGAAAAGGCAATTTTTTTAAACATGTTATTTTAATTTTAAACTATTTTTTGAAAATTATTTGTAATCCGAAATCAGAATAAATTTATTCTAATTCCACTAAAATTGGGCAATGGTCAGAATGTATTGCATCAGACAAAATCACTGCTCTTGTCAGTTTATTCCGTAAACTTTCAGACACAAGCGCATAATCCAATCGCCAACCTTTGTTGTTTGCTCTCGCACCAGCCCTGTAACTCCACCAACTATATTGATGTGGTTCTGAATTGAAATGTCGAAAACTATCAATAAATCCCGATTTCATGAAGCTACCAATCCATGCACGTTCTTCGGGTAAAAACCCAGATACATTTTTGTTTCCAACCGGGTTATGAATATCAATCGCTTCGTGACAAATGTTGTAATCTCCGCAAATGACGAGGTTTGGAACAACATTTTTTAATTGATTGATATAATTTTGAAAATCATCCATGAACATAAATTTATGATCCAGACGTTCTATGTTCGTACCAGATGGTAAATATAAACTCATGATTGAAACGCCATCGAAATCTACTCTGAGGTTGCGCCCTTCGAAATCCATATGCTCAATTCCAGTACCATAAACAATATTTTTAGGCTCCGTTTTCGAAAGAATTGCTACACCACTATATCCTTTTTTTTGTGCCGAATAGTAGTACTGAAAAGGATAGCCCACTTTAGTGATTTCGTCTTTAGGAATTTGATCTTGTGTGGCTTTGATTTCTTGCAAACAAATCACATCTGGATTTGCGGCTTGCAACCAATCCAAAAAGCCTTTTGTGATTGCAGCTCGAATGCCGTTTACATTATAAGAAATGATTTTCATTTTCAATATTTAATTATTTCAAATGTAATAAATTTCAATAGAAATGTGTTAGAAATTGGAATAAAAAGTTTGTTGAACTTTGGGCTTTTTTGCTATCTTTGTTTTTCGCTTAAACAATATATAATATGGGTTTAGTTACCGCTAAAGAAGTTGCAAAGGCTATAAACACTGATAAATATGGAGTTTTCGGAACATTTTCGGGCTGGTTGCTCATGAAGGTGTTGCGAATTTCCATTCTAAATAAAATCTACGATCGCAATAAACATCTGGAAGATACCGTTTTTTTGAATGCTATTTTAGACGAATTTCAGATTAAATTCGAAATTCCCGAAGAAGATTTTAAACGTTTACCAAAAGAGGGTGCCTACATTACGATTTCTAATCATCCACTAGGCGGAATTGACGGGATTTTACTTCTGAAACTAATGTTGGAAAAAGAACCTAATTTCAAGATTATTGCCAATTTTTTATTGCACAGAATTGAGCCAATGAAAAAATATATTATGCCTGTGAATCCTTTCGAAAACCATAAGGATGCAAAATCGAGCGTAATCGGAATTAAAGAAACATTGCGACATTTGAGCGACGGAAAACCATTGGGAATGTTTCCTGCGGGAGAAGTTTCTACCTATAAAGATGATAAATTAGTGGTCGACAAACCTTGGGAAGAAGGTGCCATGAAGGTGATCCGAAAAGCGCAAGTTCCTGTTGTTCCGATATATTTTCATGCAAAAAATAGTCGTTTATTCTATTTCCTTTCGAAAATTGGCGATACACTACGAACAGCAAAATTACCATCGGAATTGTTGTCGCAAAAAAATAGAGTCATCAAAGTTCGTATTGGAAAAGCAATTTCTGTCGCAGAACAATCCGAATATAAAACTCTTGAAGATTACACTGAATTCTTGAGAAAGAAAACCTATATGTTAGCAAATCCTTTCGAAAAAGAGAAGAATTTACTCGACAATTTGAATCCCCAAAACCTGAAAATTCCTAAAAGTCCAAAAACAATTGTTACGGGTGCAAACCAAGAAAAAATGATTGTAGAAGTGGAATTGCTGAGAAAAACCAATTGCAGGTTACTACAAAGTAAAAACTATGAGGTTTTTTTTGCCAGAGCTACCGATATTCCTAATGTGTTGCACGAAATTGGTCGCTTGCGCGAAATTACGTTTCGCGAAGTTGGCGAAGGAACAAATGAGTCGACCGATATTGACAAATTTGATCGCTATTATCATCATATGTTTTTGTGGGATAAAGATCACAATCTCATTGCGGGTGCTTACAGAATGGGATTGGGTTCAGAAATTTTCCCGAAATATGGAATGGAAGGGTACTATTTGAATGAACTTTTTAGATTTGAGCCAGAGTTGCATGACATGATGCACAAATCCATCGAAATGGGTCGCGCTTTCATCATCAAAGACTATCAACAAAAACCAATGCCTTTGTTTTTGCTTTGGCGAGGAATTATTCACACTACATTGCGTTATCCTGAACATAAATTTTTGTTGGGCGGCGTAAGCATTAGTAATCAATTTTCAGATTTTTCAAAATCATTGATGATTGAGTTCATGAAATCGAATTATTATGACCCATATATTGCGCAATATGTGCATCCAAAAAAGGAATTCAAAGTAAAATTAAAAGATGCTGACAAAGATTTTATTTTTGATGAAGCCGAATCTGATTTGAATAAACTCGATAAAATTATTGACGAATTAGAACCAGGTAATTTGCGACTTCCAGTTTTGATAAAAAAATACATCAAACAAAATGCACGATTGGTCGCTTTTAATGTAGATCCATTATTTAATAATGCCACAGATGGTTTGATGTATATTCGAATTTCTGACATTCCAGAAAGCACTATGAAACCTGTTCTCGAAGAATTTACTGCAGAATTAGAACGAAAGTTGGCAGAAAAAGGGGAACTTTAATGCATTAGACCACAGGTTTTAGATTTCAAGTTTTCTTTTTTGTTAACATTTTTTTTTGTTAAAATATATTTTATATATTTACAGCTAACCAAATAACATAAAATTATGAATGAGTATTTAGAAGTTTTAAAAAAGTATGCCGTTTTTGATGGTCGTGCAAGAAGAAAAGAGTATTGGATGTTTTTTTTAATCAATCTAATTATAAGTTTCGTTTTCGGATTTGTTTGTGGACTTATTGGGGTACCGAAATTAGGGAATATTTATTCATTAGTTGTTTTACTCCCTTCAGTTGGAGTAGCTATTAGAAGAATGCATGATGTGGGTAAAAGTGGATGGTATTGTTTAATACCCATTTACAATTTAGTTTTAGCTTGTACGGATAGTGATATTGGAGAAAATCAATATGGTCCTAACCCAAAAGATGTAGGAAATGACGAAATCAACGAAATAGGAAATAGTCAAGATTGATACAATTAAAAAATCCTCTCCAAAATTGTGAGAGGATTTTTTTATTATAGAGTTGGTGTTCCCACAGGAGTGTTGGGCACTAAGAGTTTGAATTTATTAATTTCCACATTCACACGCGTAATCAAATCTTCGATTTTTGAACTACTGGTTGCGGGTACAAAATGTTGCAAACTCTCTAAATCGCTCGCCATGGCTTTGTAAATATCGCTGGCGGTTTTGCGCAATTTGTAGAACTGTTTTACCTTAACAGAGACTTGTAGCTCCAGTCAAAAATTCTTTGATTTAGTGAGATGCTTTTGATGCTAGTCGGAAAAATCACTGAAGTTGTGAGGTGCTTTCGACTGGAATCGGAAG
>JAYWEG010000311.1:0-17317 GCA_043779445.1 Bacteroidota bacterium | reverse complement strand
CTTAAAGTATTACAAGTTTCTCGTATTTTTCTGAAGTTGTATCCGTCAGAGGAGATCGAACAGTTAATTTATATATGTAAACGCCTTTTGCTAATCGGTCACCAAAATCATCTTTTCCATCCCAAGATATTTCTCTTGACAAAAAACCATTTGTTTGAATATTTTCGTTTTTTGTCCAAACTACTTTTCCAGAAATGGTCATGACTTGAACTTGAACATCGAGTTGCTCAAATGGGCGATTGTGTGAAAACCAAAATTGAGTATAATTTACGAAAGGGTTTGGATAATTTAACACATTCGACAAGGTTAATGTTTCGTCACCAACAACTATAAACTGAATTTCGGAGGTCACTAAATTATTGTATACGTCCCAAGCCTTGAAGGTCAATGTATGTAAGCCAATAGAAAGTTTTTTGAATTGATATTTGAGTTTTCCTTTTTTGTAGTTATTGAGTTCGGTTTCATAATAATCATTCAATATATATGGGGTAACAACGTTTCCGTCGAGAATTGCAACCATGTCGTGACCAATGCCGCTTGCTGTATTCATGCCACTTTCGTCGTCCATAAATGCAAGAAAAAAAGGCGATTCGTTGGTGATTCCGCCAGTTACAAAAGTTTCGTCATTCATGTAAATTCGAACTTTTGGAGGCGTTACATCTACAGCAGCGGTTAAATTTACGCCACCAATTTTAATGTCTGTATTATAACCTGTTTTATCTAATAAAATCTGATTCCGTTTAGCGTATAGACTAACCCGACCATTTCCTAAAGGAATTCTAATATCTCGAGGCACAACAAATCCAAACTCAAATTTTCCGTTAGTGACAGATGCGTTTCCTCTAAAAATGGTTTCTCCAAGTGTAATAAAAGGCATTGTTGCACCTGTTGGATAAGCATCTGCTCCATCATTTCGAAGCGTAACTCTCGGTATGTTTTTGTCAAATATATTTACGATTAAATCGCCATTATAATTGTTTATAGGAATGTTGTTTTCGTCTTGAACTTCTCCAGTGAGTGTTACAAAATCTAATGATTTCAAATCTGGAATTGGCCCAGAAATGGGTAAATTATTTACTTTAGTTAAAACTAATTTCTGTTCTGGAATTGCTAATTTCAATGCTGGATCACCAAGATAGAAAACAACATTTTCATTTCCTGAAGTTGCATTTTTTGCCAGTCTCAAGGCTTCAGCGATAGATGTGTATTGGTTGGAGCCATAGGAAAAAAGTTTTTCAACAAAAGGATCATTAAAGTTCTGCGCGGTGGTTTGACCAATTTCACGAACTGTTGTAATCATGGAAATGGCACCACCAGTAGCATTCCAATATACATATTCTCCAGCTGTTTTCCGAAAAGGATTGTCAAAACGGGAAAAATCACAGGTTAAGGTTACAAATAGTGGATATTTGTATCGGTTTGCCAGGCTTTGTCCATCGATTTTTTCCCAAACCCGTTCTTGAGTTAACCCATCTTCTCCACCATGTCCAAGATAATTTACTACCAAAGCTCCTCTTGCAAAGGCATTAAAAAAATCTTCACGCGCTTTTGGATATCGGAATCCACCCGCAGTAGATTCTTGAACGTAGGAATCTAAAAGTATTTTTTTTACATTCATGAATGGTTTTTGAAACATTACTTTGTCAGCAACAATGTTTTGAAAATATTGCAGTTGACTATCTCCAGTTTCGGATGCGCTCGGATCATCGGCTACAAAAACTACATTGTTTCTCCAATTACCGTAGGATTTTATATCATGATAATCAATTACTTTGTTTACCAAATCATCGGCTTGTTGTGGGGAATTCGCAATCATGCGCCCAACTGCAATATCTAATCCATCGCTTAAGATTGTTGTATCCATATAACCTTCGTTAATACTCATCAAACCAAAAAAATCATCTGAGGCAAAAGAAGATTCTCCAATTGTTTGGCTGTTTAAAGCATGATAAATGGGTACAAAATTATTTTTAATCGAAATTCGATCTTTAAAATCATAGGAAGCATCTCCAAAAAGGTTCAGATATTTTATTCTTTTTGAAGGCACTGATGCATTTTCATACACATATTTTACAAAATTTCGAATGGCTCCAATATCTTGTTTACCAGATCCGAATTCTACATAAATAGGGTCAAGAGTTACTACTTTTACGTTCAACCCCGAATAACTTCTATGAAAATTAGCTAATTTTTCGGCCTGATTTCTAAATGCATTTGGAGTAATTATCAAATAATCAATATCTAGAAAATTTCCTTGCGGATCTTTGAAAATAGTTCCTTTGAGATCTTGATTGGACACCTGAGAATTTGCATCTTTTAATGGTGCATACAAATTCGAATAATCAACAGCAACATATTTTCGCAAACTTCCCATATTTGCTTTGAAAGAAAAAGTAGTCGAGGCAGGATTATCATATTTTTCTACATTATATAAGTCTGTAACATCCCAAACTTGCGAAATGGCACTTGAATTTGTAAATTCGTAGGAACCAACGCCTATAATGCTATTCGACAGATCATATTGAAAACGAAATTGACTACCATAGCCTTTTAGATAACGCTTGGCTTTGATGTTTATATAATCTAAATACCCAACCGAAGATGGAACTCCATTATTGTTATACGTTAATGTTATACTCGCTCCTTGGGTTGCTGGAGCAGAATAATTTAAACTTCCTATTTGAAAAATATTACCAGGATAGGATGAAGCGGGCAAAGATATTGTCCCGGCATTTGATGAATTATAAGTAATTCCAAAATTAGTAACGTTTATGCCTATAGCAGCCAATGCAATTGTAGTATTTATTTGTGATCCTGGAACAAAATATGGAAAATCGAAATTGAAGGTTTGAACATTATTGACATCGAATTTTTCGCCATACCATCGTCGACCCAATTTTCCAATATTTGTAAGATCAATTTCATGATATTGACTGTCATCAAAAGTAGTTATAGAAGTTGTAGATGGTCCCGAAGGTTGCAAAGCGACTGGAATTCTTTTCCCAAAATTTCCTTGTACATTTACGTAATAATAGGAACGATCAGAATATAAATTACCATTGGTGTCACTTTCAGAATTCCAAGTATCAACTCCTTCGCCATAAAACAAAACTTGATCACCAGAATCAAAAGACCCATCATTTTCACCCGTAACCTGAATGGCATTTTCTTCAATATCATTAGGATATGGCACACTGTTTGCCAAAGGAAGCATTCGACCACCATTGCCATAGATTTTAATTTTTTTTGGATCAACTCCCGAAAGGTTTATTCCTAATGATTCTAAAAATGATTTGCTGAGACTATAAACTCCTGATGTTTGAATGTAAAATCGATACCAACTTCCAGAGGCTAAAACCGAATTAGAAAGACTAGTAGAACTCAACGCCGAAAATTTTGAGTTATTTGAAGCACTTCGATTGAATTGATACGAAAAAGAAACCATTTTATTATATGAATTCCCAACCTTTATAATAGGTGAAAAAATAATTTGAGTGTAGATTAAATCTCTAGCCTCACTATTATTTAGGATTGGAGTGGGAGTAGAGGGAATTTTATTGACGTCCAATTCTCCTAATTCTAAAAGGGTAATTGGCTCATAAACCAAGTTACTTAAAACAATGGAGTTTTCATCGGCAAAAAAATTTGATTCAATGTTTAAATTATAACTAATTTTTTTTGAAACATAATCATAATGAAATGCGGAAGATTTGAATTGAGGAACATTCAATTCGAATGTTCCATAGGATAATTTTGATTTTGGTAACCACTCAATAATAACATTTCCTTGATTCTGAGCGAAACATACTAAAGAATAAATTATTAAACTAAAAGTAAAAAGTTTTTTCATAAATACAAAAACGTAATTAATTTTAAAATATTGCAAAAAGACTAAACAATAATACGACAAAAATAGCGTTATGAGTTGTAAGATTTTAATAAAAAAATATTTTTATTAAAATTTAAGAAAAAATTTGCAATCTTAATGTTAATTCATATATTGCACAACGAAATTCATTACCTACTAAATTATGAAAGTAAACAAAATTCTGACCATCAAATTAATGCTCATAGTAGCAGTTTTATTTGGTTTTGCTAGTTGTAGCAAACAGTCAAGTTCTAAAGACAAGTCATCAGCTACAGGCTGGAAAATCAATGACAAAAAAGGTGGTTTTCAATACAACAACAAATTCAAAAAGCAAGAAACTGCCCCAGGACTTGTTGCTATTGAAGGTGGAACATTCACAATGGGAAAAGTTCAAGATGATGTAATGCACGAATGGACAAATACTCCATCTCAGCAACACGTTCAGTCTTTTTTCATGGATGAAACAGAAGTGACCAACTTCATGTATATGGAGTATCTTGATTGGTTGAAAAGAGTTTTTCCTCCAGAAGATGAAAAATACAGAAAAATATATGAAGGTGCTTCACCAGATACATTAGTTTGGAGAAACAGACTTGGATATAACGAGACAATGACTAATAACTATTTAAGACATCCTGCGTATGCAAAATATCCAGTTGTTGGAGTAAATTGGATTCAAGCTACCGAGTTTGCAAAATGGAGAACAGATCGTGTAAACGAAAACGTTTTGGAACGTGAAGGTTATTTGAAAAAAGATGCGAAAGTAACAGATGTAAGTGCAACTGCAACTTTTAGCACTGATACCTATCTTGCTGCTCCAACAAAAACTTATGGAGGAGATGAAAAAATTGTTTTAAAAGGGAGAAAAGGTGTTGGTTCAAAAAAACCTAAACAATCTACTAAAAAAGGTGCTGCTCCAGTTGGAGAACCTAAAAACCTTTATGCTCAAAGAACTTCTGGTATTATTTTGCCAGAATACAGACTTCCAACTGAAGCAGAATGGGAATATGCTGCAGCTGCTGATATAGGTCAAAGAGAATATAACATATACAAAGGTCAAAAAAAATACCCATGGTCTGGTAGCTATACAAGAACTGGTAAACGTAAAATAAAAGGAGATCAACTAGCAAATTTCAAAAACACTAAAGGTGATTATGGTGGAATAGCAGGTTGGTCAGACGATGGAGCAGATATTTCTCAATATGTGAAAGCATATCCACCAAATGATTTTGGTTTGTATGATATGGCGGGTAACGTTGCAGAATGGGTACAGGATGTTTACAGACCATTGATAGATGATGAAGCAAATGACTTCAACTACTTTAGAGGAAATGTTTACATGAAAAACAAAATCGGAACCGATGGAAAAGTGGTTATAGTAACTCCAGAAACTCAAGTTTTTGACACTTTGTCAAACGGTAAAGTTGTTGCAAGAAATTATCCAGGTCAAATTGCTCAAGTTCCAGTAGATGAGCAAGAAACCTATTTGAGAACAAATTTTAGTACTAGCGATAACAAAAACTATAGAGATGGAGATAAGCAGTCTTCAAGATTCTTTAAGTTTGGTACTACTGACGAAGTTTCGGGTAAAAAAGTTTCAGAAAAAGAAAAAATGTATGATTCACCGGAACATCAAGTGAGTGTTGATAGTTTGGGCGATATGGTTAGAAAATATGACAAGTCAGACAAAAGAACAACTTTAGTAAATGATGAAGCAAGAGTTTATAAAGGTGGTTCATGGAGAGACAGAGCTTATTGGTTAGATCCTGCTCAAAGAAGATATTTTCCACAAGATATGGCAACTGATTATATTGGGTTTAGATGCGCAATGTCAAAAGTTGGTCCAAAATCAAACAGAAAAACTCCAAGAGGAAATCCTAAACAATAATCCTTTGAAATTTGAATTAAAGCCCTTTCCGAAGGGCTTTTTTTATGAAAAAAATTTTAAATTTCTAAAAAACGTTTTATATTTGAAATATGAAAATAGAAACGCTTCATCAAAAATTTCTTGAGTGTAAAACAATATGTATTGACACTAGAAAAATTGAATTAAACGCTATGTTTTTTGCAATAAAAGGAGAAAATTTTGATGCAAATACTTTTGCTAAAGTAGCTCTAGATAAAGGGGCTAAATTTGTTATTATTGATAATAAAGAATATTATATTGATGAAAGGACAATACTAGTACATGATAGTTTAGAAACTCTTCAAGAACTGGCTAAATTTCATAGAATTTATCTCAATACACCAATTATTGCATTAACAGGAAGCAACGGAAAAACAACTACAAAAGAGTTGATTAATGTAGTGTTATCAAAAAAATTTAATACCAAAGCCACTATCGGAAACCTCAATAATCACATTGGAGTTCCTCTTACATTACTTTCTTTTACTAAAGATACCGAAATTGGAATTGTAGAAATGGGTGCCAATCACCAAAAGGAAATTGCATTTCTTTGTGAAATTGCAAAACCAAATTTTGGATATATCACAAATTTTGGGAAGGCACATCTTGAAGGTTTTGGAGGTGTTGAAGGAGTTATTAAAGGTAAAAGCGAAATGTATGATTATTTGCGATTAAATAAAAAGATTGCTTTTGTAAATCAAGACGATCCAATACAAGTAGCTAAATCAAATACAATTGAAAGTTTCTCTTTTGGAGTAAACAAAGAAAATTGTGATTTAAGTATTAAATCTGTAACGGCAAATCCATTTGTTGAAATTACTTTTAACCAAATGACTATTACATCGCATTTAATCGGGTTATATAATGCTAACAATATTAATTTGGCAATTACAATTGGTAAATACTTTAAAATTCCTGATATTGATATAAAATCAGCAATAGAAAGCTATATTCCAGAAAACAATCGATCCCAATTGTTGGAAAAAGGGACTAATAAAATTATTTTGGATGCCTACAATGCTAATCCAAGCAGTATGAAAGTGGCATTAGAAAATTTTGTTCAACTAAAAGATTCTCACAAAACCGTTATTCTTGGCGATATGTTTGAACTCGGCACAGAAAGTTTAGCAGAACATCAAGCAATTATTACACAATTAGAAACTGAAATAAACACCAGGTGTATTTTTATTGGAACAGATTTTTATACAAATAAAATACAAAAAAATAATTTTAATTTCTTTGAAAATTTTACTGATGTAGTTCATTATTTACAATCAAATAAAATCGAAAACAACCTAATTCTAATCAAAGGATCACGCGGAATGGCACTCGAAAGAGCTTTAGAATTTATTTAATTTCTCTTGAGTTGATTTACGATAGCTTTTATCTCCTGCTCTTTTGATTTAGGATAAATTAATAAGGTATTGTCCTTGTCTACAATAATATAATCTTGCAACCCATCAATAACAACTAATTTCTCTTTCGAAGTGCTGATGATATTATTGGAAGCATTATTCAACAAAACAGTAGCATTTACTACAGAATTCTGATTTTCGTCTTTGTCTAGTTTATCATGAAGCGAACCCCAAGTCCCAAGATCATTCCAATCGAAAGTTGCTGGAAGCACAAAAACATTATTTGCATTTTCTAGAATAGCATAATCAATGGAAATATTTTCTGCATACTCGTAGTTATCATCAATAAAAGATTGTTCTAAAGCAGTATTGTAACTTTCGAGTCCTTTCAAAAACAAATTGTTCATTTGTGGTTGAAATTTTTCGAAAGAGGAAATAATAGATTTCACAGACCAAATAAAAATACCACCATTCCAAAGAAAATTTCCACTTTTCAAAAACGTTTTAGCCGTTTCATAATCAGGTTTTTCTCTAAATTGAGCTACTTTTTTTATTGGGTTCCGATCTAATTTATCAAATTCAATATATCCAAAACCAGTATTTGGAAATGTTGGTTGAATGCCCAGTGTCATCAAAGCATTTTCAGTTGTGCAAAAATCAAAACATTGTTGTAAATTTTCTACAAAAATTGTTTCATTTTCAATCCAATGATCGCTTGGTGCAACAACCATAACGGCATTAGGATTTTGTTTTTGAATTTTTATTGATGCATACAAAATGCAGGGTGCAGTGTTTCGCATTGCAGGCTCAAGTAAAACTTGCTGTTGTTTAACCATCGGCAATTGTTCCAAAACAATATCGTTATATTTTTCATTTGTTAAAATAAAAATGTTTTCAACTGGAATGAGTTTTGCTAAACGATGAAATGTTTTTTGAATTAGCGTGTCGCCTGCGCCAAGCATGTCATGAAATTGTTTAGGGAACTCTGTCGTACTCACGGGCCAAAATCGAGAACCCACGCCTCCAGCCATTAAAATTGCGTAATAATCTTTGTTCATTTTAAATTTTCTTGAATTACAAAATTAAGCAAAGTAAACTTGTAAAAAAAATGAATTGGTCTCTTATAATTTATCTCAAAATCAATTTTATAATTTCGAAAGTTTTTCATTATTTCTAAAACTTAAACGTCATTCCTGCTAAAAAATGACTTCCTGCTTGTGGAAAATAGACTACATATCCACTACCATAATCTGCACCGTTAGAAATGTATAAATTATTGAAGACATTATTTGCAAGTAATGAAAATTCAATTGATTTAAAGATTTTCTTGGGATTTAGAATGAAATTTACTTGAAAATCTTGCACAAAATAGTCTTTGAGTTTGGAATTTTGATCCTCGATATTTGACAAAAACTGTTCTCCAACAAATTTTGATAGCATCGATAGTTCCCAGTTTTTAATGGGTTTGAAGTTCAAAATGTTTCCTGACACAATTTTTGGTGAATAGGCAATGTTGGTATTCCCAAGATTTTCAATTATTGTTCCATTATTGTTTATAAAATCAATATTCTTATTTTCACTAATAGAAATATTTGGACGAACATTCCATTTATCAGATAACTTAATGTTTGCATCTATTTCTATTCCTCGCCGAAAACTTTTGCCAACATTTGTTCTAATTGGGCTACCAACAGCATCTAATGCTCCGGATAGAACCAATTGATCTTTATAGATCATGTAAAACGCATTAACATTGAATTGAATTTTGGAATTTGCAAATCGCCATCCAATTTCAAAATCATCTAATTTTTCGGGTTTTGGACTACCATTTTCGTAATCGGTTCGGTTTGGTTCACGGTTAGCTTTGGCGTAAGAAAAATAAATATTTTGATTTTCTTGAAATAAATAGGTTATTCCTGCTTTTGGATTCACAAAACGAAAGGTTTCATTTACTAAATTTGTTGGATCAAAATTAGCCTTGTAGTTTACGTTTCGATATTGTAAATCTGCATATATACTCAATTTTTTATTTAAGTTATAGGTTGCTTTTGTGAAAAGAGTTATATCTGTTTTTTTTGCAAAATCATCATAATATCGATCTCCAAGTTCCGAAGTTGATGCAAATCGCGACCAAATTACTTTCCCGAAATGTCTTCCTTCATAAATATTAGCACTGCCTCCAAATATAAAATCGAGTTTTTTTTGTTTGAAATTCACTGAAAAAGTTGTTCCAAAGAAATCGTTATCCAACCATTTTTGCCGAATTAAATCGGTAGTGGTCTGTCCAATAACAGCAGTTAAACCATAGTCAGAAAAAGATGCATCTTCTTTGTAATTTTCGTAATAACCTTGACCTTTGGTGTAATGAAAAGCCAAATTAGTATTCCATTTTTCAGAAATTTTTTCGTTCCAATGCAATTGATAATGGTCTTGTTTATAATTGTCGGTTTCATTATCATAGAAACGTTTCACCCCAAATTCATCTGTGAATACACCAATTGGATTTTCGGTTCGATTGATTTTTAGTGTGGCTTCGTCGATTCCATAATAGGCCTGATAAGTTTTTTCGTTTCCACCAAAAATCATAGCTTTGATTAAGGTTGTTTTACCTACATAGGTTCCTTGTAAAAAATATCCTTTCAGGTCAGAAAATGCTCGATCAATATATCCATTTGATCGAATGTTCGATAATCTTCCAGCAATTTCAAAATGGTCATTCATTAATCCGGTACTAAATTTCACAGTATGTTTTCGAGAATTAAAACTTCCAAAAGAGTTTGAAATTTCGCCATTACTAGTTGCTGAATAACTATCTGTCAACATGTTGAGGCTAGCTCCAAAGGCTCCACTCCCGTTAGTTGATGTTCCTACTCCGCGTTGTAATTGTATGCTTTGCAATGACGATGCAAAATCTGGCATGTCAACAAAGTAGGTTCCTTGACTCTCGGAATCGTTATAAGGAATTCCGTTTACGGTTACATTTACTCGGGTTGCGTCCGAACCACGAACTCGAATTCCAGTGTAACCAAAACCATTGCCAGCATCTGAAGTTGTTACTACCGATGGCATGAAGTTCATGAGTATTGGAATGTCTTGCCCCAAGTTTCGTTTTGCAATTTCTTTTTTTGAAAAATTGCTAAATGTCATTGGAGTTTTGTTACTCGCTCGTGTAGCGCTAACAATGACTTCGTCGAGCTCTGTTTTGATTGAATCATTCTTGATTTCTTGTGAGAAAGAAATGGAAGAAGATAGAGTAAAAAATAAAGATAAAGTTTTTGAAATTAAATTGATTTTCATTCGTAAAAATAGTTTTTACAAATAAAAGGGGTAATTATTTTGTTGTTAAATTAAAAAATTGTTTCCTATGGCAAAATATAGCGTGCACACTATTTAATGTCATTTTTCCTTAAACAGCATTACCTGTTCTAAGTTCGTTGGGTATAATCTCAGCCCTTGGTAGAGCACCCCTTTGAGACGATGCAAAATTAATCAAAAAAAACGATACTTTAAAATTATACATCAGGTTTTTTTCGTGTCATTTTTTTAACCGAAGTAGTTGCCTTTTGTTTTAATCTTTTCTCGATAACTAATTTTGGAACTTTGGTAGGTTTTCTTACTTTTGGAATTATCAATGCCTTTTTTAAAAGATCTAAAAAACGTTTGACAACTAATTCTTTGTTTTTTATTTGGCTTCGATCTTCGTCGCAACTCAAAATCAAAATGTTTTCCGAAGTTAACCGAGTTGCTATTTTGTTTTGAATTCTATTTTTTTCCTCTTCAGAAATTGCTTGAGAATTTAGCAAATCAAAAGTTAGTACCACTTTCGAGGAAACTTTGTTGACGTTTTGTCCACCAGCACCAGAACTTCTCACGGCTTTAAATGTCAATTCAGATATGATTTTTTCTTTATCCAAAATTTGTGTAATTTGGTTGATGTGCAGGTTTTAACAAATCGTTCACCGTTTTCACTGGATTGAAAGTAAGGAGTGGCACTTGAACAAAAATAGTAATCCATTTTGACATAGCCCCATTCCACAAACCAGGAAGTTCATAGGCTTTGTAATCGATTCCGTTTTTGTTTTTTTTAACAATAAAACCGCTATTGTGATCTACAAAATCATGAAGATTAAATTTTTGTTTTTTATGATTTTTTATGCCACAAACTAAATCAACGGGATTAAAATGTGTCGAATTTTTCAGAATTTGGGCTTGGTTTAAATTATGTAAATCAATTTGTGCTGTTTCTACAATTTGCAAAGAAATAGTTCCTCTTTGATCTCGAACCCAAAATGGTCCCCCGCCAGGTTCTCCCTCGTTTTTTACCATGCCACATACTCTAATCGGACGGTTTAGAATTTCAATGACATAACTAATTTTGTTTTCTATGGTAAATTTTTCAAAACCATCAAAGATTTCGATATTAAGTTTTTTAGAAGCAAAATCAATTATTTCATTTACCTCTTTTATATGAATTTGATCCTCTTCAATTTGATCTAAAAATTTAAAAATTTGCTTTTGTAGTGCTACTAAAATTCCAGCTAATCCCATTTTATACAAACTAATTTTTTCAATATGATTTTGAATGACATTATCAATATTTTTGATAAAAATGATATCAGCATCAAGATCATTGAGATTCTCTAGCAAAGCACCATGGCCTCCAGGACGAAAAATTAAATCTCCATGCTCATTGCGTAAAGGATTGTTTTTTAAATCAACCGCTATAGTATCTGTTGACGTTTTTTGATAAGAAAAATTGACGTTAATTTTTGATCCAGATTCTTTTTCGATCGTAGATTTTGTTTTCGAAAGTATTTCTTCGAATTGTTTTTGATGATTTTCTGTGACGGTAAAATGTAAATTAGAAATATTGTTAGACGTTGCATAGCATGCACTTTCGTTTAAATGTTCTTCTATTGGAGTGGCAATGTGATTTTTATATTGATGAAATGGCAATATTGCTTTGGGTTTATTTGCAAAATCAAAAACGTTATTGAGAACTAAGGACTCTATAAATTGATGATTTTTTTTGTCGCTATCCCAAGTTTTAAAATCTAAAAACTTGGAATTTAAGAATTTATCCACTTTTTGAAAAAACGGAAATTTCTCCAATCCAGCCAAAAAAACGGTTAAATCATTTGCATTTTTTCGATTGATATAACGATTGATGGTTTCGTTGCCAAAATCAAAATCAATCATAAATTCGTTCAAAAACTTAAACATTCTACTGGCAGCTCCAGAGGCTGGAACAAATTTCATCAGTTTTAAACTTTCTTTTTCGGTGTTGAAAAATTCTGATTTTTCAATAAATTCTGTGTCAGAAAGCATTAAAATCCCATCGTTTAGTAGTGCGGGTCTTTCGATAAACGTTTTTAACACTCCATTTTCAAAGTTTTTTTTCTGACAGTCAATACTGTCTAATGAAATTCCTTGATTGTAAATTTCAACAAAATCGAGAGACGAGAATCCCATTTCTTTTGCTTTGACCAAATCATTTATGGTAGAAATTGCTTTTTTCAATCGGTTTTCTTTTGTTCCAGAAAGTTTGATGAAAGGCTTTTTGTTTTCTATGAGTGAATTATAAAAAATATCGAAAAATTTGTCACGGTTTTCGACACTATCACGCAAATCATCTTTTTCCCAAGGCATGTCAATGTCTGTCAAAAAAAACAAATCATAGTTGTGGTTTTTTGCAGCATGATCTAAAATGGGATCACAAAAATTATAATACGCTTCTGAATATACTTTAGTAACCATTAAATTAGTATCACAAAACAAAAATTTGTTGGCAATACTCAAAATGTCGTTTTCGAGTTTGGTTTGACCAATAGCAATGGGCAGCATATCTTCGGGATCACAAACTGTACCAAATTTTTTGAGTTTTGTTTGCAAATATTCACGAGCAAATTCTGGAATCCAAACTGTTTCAAAATGTTCCGCAAGTTGCTGAGAAAGCGTAGTTTTTCCGGTTGATTCTGGACCAAACAAGGCAATCTTTATTATGTTGGTTTGTTGTTGTCTAAGATTTTCTTCCATTCTATATAAGCTGAAACAGCTAAAATTGTAAAAATAATGTACTGTAGGGATAACATTCCAAGACCTCGATAGGCATACAGCGGAACAGCAATAAAATCACCAAGAATCCACAAGGTCCAATTTTCGATTTTCTTTAATGCCATGAACCACATGGCTGCAAAAAATATTCCTGATGTAAAAATATCAATATAATTTGGAATTTCTAATTTTTGTCCAAAAAATTCATACACAAAAAAGGTAAAAACCATAGTTATTAGAAACATTCCGAATCCAATAATTTTTTCTTTTGAAGTTGTTCTTGTAATTAGCAAATCGGGTTGGTTGTTTTTTTTTGACCACATGAACCAACCATAAATACTCATAATTGAATAATAGAAATTCATGGTCATGTCTCCAAAATATTTTGCTTGATAAAGCAAATAAACCGTGATTACTGTTGAAACTAATCCTGTTGGATACACTAAAAGATTTTCTTTTTTAGCAAACCAAACACTAGCGATTCCAAATATAAATGCAATAAACTCCATAAATATTTGAGTATTAGAAGCATTTTTGTAAGCATCTATGAAGAATTCTATCATTTTGAATTGTTTAGACCTAACAGGTTTTGAAAACCTGTTAGGTCTTATTGAAAAAAGTTTAAATCATTTTCAAAAGCTGTTCCAATTACCACTAAATCTGCTCCTGCATTTTGTGCTTTTGTAATTTCTGATAAAGAACGAATTCCGCCACCAACTATTATTGGGATTTCAATATTTTGTGCCACCAAAGTTATGATTTCTGAGGGAATTGGCAAATCTGCTCCACTTCCTGCTTCGAGATAAATGAGTTTATTGCCTAAAAGCTCTCCTGCTTGTGCAGTTTGAAGAATATAATTTGGATTATTTTTAGACAATGGCTTAGTTTGACTCACAAGTTCCACAGCCGTTTTTTTACCACTTTCGATAAGAATGTAACCTGTTGGAATAATTTCGAGATTGGTTTTTTTGAGAACCGGAACCGCATTTACTTGATGTTCAATTAAATAATCTGGATTTCGACCAGAAATTAAACTCAAAAATAAAATTCCATCTGCTTTATTCGAAATTTGTGAAGGATTTCCTGGGAATAATATGATTGGAACTACAGTTTTTGATTTTAACTTTTCGATAATTTCGTCTAACTGATTCCCGTAAAATGAACTTCCGCCAATGAAAATATGAGTTGCTGGCGATTGATTGATTTTTTGAGATAATAAATCAATCGTTGTTAAATCGATTTTGTCTGGATCAATTAAAATGGCTAATAATTTTTGATTTAACTTTTTTGATTGTAGGATTTGGTTGTAGAGTTGCATTATTTGGTTTGATTATTTTCTAAGGCTAGTTTTCTAAAACCATCTATAATCTCTAAAAAATAAGGGTTTGATTGTTGAATAATCAAAGAAATTGGATAGGAATTTCCTTTAGAATCTCGGATGTGTTCGTCAAATTTTAATAAACCAAAATCGGGCTCACTATAAAACCAATCGTCAAATTTTCTGCGACGAAGTTCTTGTCTGCCATCCGATGAATCACAAATATAAATACAAACAGAACCATTTTTTTTATAATAAAAATCTTTTATTATTTCAGAAATAGTTTTTGAAACTAATTTATCTAGTGGCGGATTTTTCCTTAACGGATTAAAAACAACTTCAATTATAAATTCGTAAATATGATTTGCATATACTGTCGTTTCATCACCTAACAAATAGGCAGTTGGTCGAAATTTTACAATATAAACTATGCCTAAATTTGTTTCGAAGCCATATTTATTATCTTCACCACCACGAAATTCAAATTCATAATGCATTTTTAAGTTGTTTTTTTTCTCGTAAAGTTTTTAACATGTCTTGAAATTCTTGAGTTTTTGCAAACTCCTGACTTTCAATTTTGGACTGCTTTTTGCTTTCGTGCATCAAATGAATTATTTCGTCTGCGGATTTGAAAACTGGTTTTTTAATTGGTGTTTCCATCATTAAAATATTTTTACAAATGTAATAATAAATTTTGATTCCTAATTAATGTTGAAATCCCCAAACCAAAATATAATTCTCGATTTCCTCAAAATGAATATTGAAATTTTTTTCTGTGTTTTGAAAGCGTAATTGTGCTTTGGTTTTTTTATCTACTAAATAGAATTCTCTTTCGAAAATATGATTCGGAAAACTGATTCCTTTTTGATTTTCGATTTTAAAAACAACTTCTTTGATTCCCCAAATCACTGTAGACTTTTTGATTTGATTTTGATGCGATAAATTTTCTAAATGTGAAATATCCATGAATTTTGATGCGATTTTCAACACTTTTTCTTTTTGGATTTCGAGATCAATTCCTACTGGTTCCTCGCTAATTATGACTGCTGACATTTGATGAGAATGAGATATGGAAACAAATTTATTGTCCAATAAATGTGGTTTTCCGGATTCGTCATAAAACAAATCAAAATCAGAATATCCAGCAATTAGTAACAATTTTCGAACCGAAAGAAAGCCGCGTTGGTGCAATTCAGATTTCATATTGTTCAGTCGAAATTGCGATTTTTCATTTAAAATTATTTCAGAATTTAATTCCTTTAATGTCTCGGAGATTTTCCAAATGTAAATTTTTGTTGATTCCGAAAAATGTATGATTTTTAGTAAGGGCATGATTTGACAATATTGTGTTTTAGCTCTGATTGCTTCGCCAGTTCGCACTTTCAGGCTCGTGTGAAGTGGAAATCCTCTTTCGTCAGTTAGAATAATTCGCTTTTTCGGCGAATTATATCGAGAACAAGAAAAAGATTGAAACGAATAGCAGGAATAGCTTTAAATAAAAATTATTTTTCTGATTATTAAACCATTAACGATATAAACAATTCATAAATAGTAACAAATATTTTTTAATTACGAATCTAGTACGTAAATTTGCCGAAATATTTAAATACAAATATACTATATAATATGAGTACAGCAACTATGCCATTCGTGGCTTACAAAGTTAAAGACATTTCTCTAGCAGCTTGGGGAAGAAAAGAAATTGAACTGGCGCAAGCTGAAATGCCAGGTTTAATGGCACTTCGTACCGAATACAAAAACGAACAACCTTTGAAAGGTGCTCGTATTGCTGGTTGTTTGCACATGACCATTCAAACTGCGGTTTTGATTGAAACTTTAATTGCTCTAGGAGCAGAAGTGACTTGGTCATCTTGCAATATTTTTTCTACTCAAGATGAGGCTGCCGCTGCAATTGCTGCTGCTGGAATTCAGGTGTATGCTTGGAAAGGTCTTGACGAAGTGAATTTTGACTGGTGTATTGAGCAAACATTGTTTTTTGGCGAAGATAGAAAACCATTGAACATGATTCTTGATGACGGTGGAGATTTGACTAATATGGTTATTGATAAATTTCCTGAGTTAATCGCTGGAATCAAAGGTTTGTCTGAAGAAACCACTACTGGTGTTCACAGATTGTACGAAAGAGTAAAAGCTGGAACATTGCCAATGCCTGCAATCAATGTTAACGATGCAGTTACAAAATCGAAATTTGATAACAAATATGGTTGTAAGGAATCTGCTGTTGATGCGGTTCGTCGTGCAACTGATGTCATGTTAGCAGGAAAACGAGTTGTAGTTTGTGGATATGGTGATGTTGGAAAAGGAACTGCAGCATCGTTCAAAGGTGCTGGATCTATTGTAACAGTAACTGAAACTGACCCAATTTGTGCCTTGCAAGCGGCTATGGACGGATTTGAGGTTAAAAAATTAGCTACGGTTATTGCTACTGCAGATATTGTTTGTACTGCAACTGGAAACAAAGATATTGTTCTAGAAGCTGATTTCCGTAAGATGAAAGATAAAACGATTGTTTGTAACATCGGACATTTTGATAACGAAATAGATATGGCCTGGTTAAACGGTGCTTATGGAGATACGAAAGTTGAAATCAAACCACAAGTTGATAAATATACTATCGAAGGAAAAGACATTTTGGTTCTTGCCGAAGGTCGTTTAGTTAACCTAGGTTGTGCTACTGGTCACCCAAGTTTTGTAATGAGTACTTCATTCACAAACCAAGTTTTGGCTCAAATCGAATTGTGGAAAAACTCTGCAAACTACGAAAACAATGTGTATATGTTACCAAAACATTTAGA
>JAYWEG010000310.1:0-2730 GCA_043779445.1 Bacteroidota bacterium | reverse complement strand
GTTCAATAAGAATTTTATATATTTCGCTTTCAGAATTTAGTTGTGGCATATAAATATCACTTTCAACTCCAGAAACTTGGGTGGATTCACCTGTAATCCTATAAAATTTTTGAGTAGTCGTTCTCAATGAACCAAATTCTTGAGTTTTATTTTTAGATTTGTCTACAAAAAGGTTCAAATCTAAATTTTCTTGAAGCGTTCCTTTTCCGAAAGATTGTTTAGATCCCATTATTATGCCTCTATTATAGTCTTGAATCGCAGCAGAAAAAATTTCCGATGCGGATTCTGAAACTTTGTTTATCAGAATTACCAAATTACCATCCCATTTTCGAAAGTTTTTAGAAGGCAGTAATAACTGTTTTTCGTCACCAATTGATTTCGTTTGCAAAATTGGGTTTTTATCTAAAAACAAACCAGCAATTTCCACTGCAACTTCATGAGAACCAATATAATTATTTCGTAAATCTAAAACTAATCCATCTATTCCTTCTTTTTTTAGAAGTTCTAACTCATAAGCGACATCTTTTGCAGCGTCTTTGTTAGTTTCGTCATTAAAATCTTTATAAAATTTTGGAATTGAAATAATACCAAATTTTAATTGTTTTTTTTCAACTACACAGGATTTCACATAACTATTTCCAAATTCAATAGCTTCTTTTCTAATTGGGATTACTTTGATTGTTCCATCCTTCTTTTTAATTGTTAATTTTACAATATCTCCTTTCTTTGCGTTTCGAACAATTTTATTGTAATCTGGAAATTTCAAACCTGTTAAATCTGTCGGAATTTCTTTTCCTATTCCAACTTTCAATATTAAATCTCCTTTTTCTAAACTTTTTCCACGTTCTGCTGGACCACCTTTTGCTAAATCAGTTATAACTAAATTCTCGTTTTGATAACCAGACCTCAATCCTATTCCCTCCAATTTTCCTGATTCAACAATATTTTTTTGAATTAATGCTTCGGGTCTAATATATTCTGAATGTGGATCAAATTGATTTGTAATAGCATTTATATATTTTTCAAAGAAAAAAGTCCTATCTAAAAGATTTATATTTTGAGTTGAACCGCTTATTCTTTTTAGATATTTTTCTCGATATTCTTTTTCGAGTTCAGGAATTAATTTGATAATATATTTTGAATTTTTTTTAAAATTGATTTCATCACGTTTTTCTCTCCTAACAATTGAATCTAAAACTTCTTCTTTTTGTTCTTTTAGCCAATATTCTTTTAACTCTTTTTTATTTGAAAGAAAAGTTACATTATCATGAATATTCAAAAATTCATTTAATTTAAAATCTATTTCATTTTTACTAATTTCAGAAAATAAAATATTTAGCTCTAACATCCTTTCGGTAAACCTTTCAAATACAAAATCAAAAAAATTCAAATCATTTTTTTGATTTGATTGTCAATCAAAATTTCAAATTGTTTAAATTCTTGAATGTCAGATTCTAAAAAAACTCTTTTTTGAAAATCTAATAAAAAAATAAAATCTTTGAACACTTTTTTTGAAAAATCATCATCAATACTTTTTGGATTATAATGTGATTTTTTCAGAGAAAGTAACACCAGTTCCAAGATTTTTTTTTCTTTAATTGGGTCTTTAATGTCATTTATGGCATAAAAATGACTTGTAAAGGCTATAAAAAAAATTAAAATGAATTTAGAAAATAGGGTGTTTTTTTGCATTTTTGAATATTTTATTTCATTCAAATATAAAAAAAACGTCATACAAAATCAAATTCGTATTTTAAGTTTAGATAATAAAAATAATTAAAAAAAAGACAACCGTTTCTGATTGCCTTTTTGATATAAAATTTAAAAATGGATTAAGACAATTTTGCTTCTAAATTTATTTTAATCGCTTCTAAAAATCCTTCGGTTGTTAAATAATCAGCTTCGGTTAATCCTTCTGGTTTTACTAGCATTGCTAAATCTTTGGTCATTTTTCCAGATTCTACCGTTTCTACACAAACTTGTTCGAGAGCCAAACAAAAATTAATTAATTCTTGATTGTGATCTAATTTTCCTCGGTGTTCCAAGCCACGAGTCCAAGCAAAAATAGATGCAATTGGGTTTGTAGATGTTGCTTTCCCTTGTTGATGTTGGCGATAATGACGCGTAACAGTTCCGTGAGCAGCTTCGGCTTCCACAGTTTTTCCGTCTGGTGTTACCAAAACAGAAGTCATTAAACCCAATGATCCAAAACCTTGAGCCACGGTATCTGACTGAACGTCACCATCATAATTCTTGCAAGCCCAAACAAATCCGCCAGACCATTTCATCGCCGAAGCAACCATATCGTCAATCAATCGGTGTTCATAGGTCATTCCGTTTTTGTCAAATTCTACTTTGTAGGTAGATTGATAAACTTCTTCGAAAATATCTTTGAAACGACCATCATAAGCCTTTAGAATTGTATTTTTAGTAGACAAATACAGGGGCATTTTCTTGGTTAATGCCATCTGAAAAGACGAATGTGCAAAACCATAAATCGATTCGTCGTTATTATACATTGCCATTGCCACACCATCTCCTTCATAATTATAAACTTCCCATGTTTGAACATCGCCAACTTCTGGAGCGAACGTCATGGTTAATTTTCCACGACCTTTTATTAAAACATCAGTAGCTTTGTATTGGTCCCCAAATGCATGACGACCAATAACAATTGGTTTTGTCCAACCTGGTACTAATCTTGGAACGTTTTTCATAATAATAGGCTCC
>JAYWEG010000309.1:0-2736 GCA_043779445.1 Bacteroidota bacterium | reverse complement strand
ATTTAAAAATTTTAAATAGAAAGAAAAAAATTATTAATAATTTTACAAAAAACATCAAAATGAACATTAAAATAACTGGAATTGGAAGTTACATCCCAGAAATCATAATAAAAAATACAGATTTCGAAAATCATCAATTCCTTAATGAAGACGGGTCAGAATTTAACTACCCAAACTCTGTTGTCATCGATAAATTCAAAGATATTACAGGTATTCTCGAACGTCGTTATGCCGAATCTCAAAACAGCGCCTCGGATTTAGCATTTTTCGCATCGCAAAAAGCAATAAAAAATGCAAATATAAATCCCGAAACCATAGATTACATCATTTTTGCACATAATTTTGGTGATGTAAAACCTAATGCCATTCAATCCGATATATTACCTAGTTTAGCAACTCGAGTAAAACACAGACTACAAATCAAAAATCCAAAATGTGTTGCCTACGATATTCTTTTTGGATGTCCAGGTTGGATCGAAGGCGTTCTGCAAGCCAATGCATTTATAAAATCTGGAATGGCGAAAATCTGCTTGGTCATTGGGGCAGAAACGCTATCTCGCGTGGTTGACCCTCATGATCGAGATAGTATGATCTACTCAGATGGTGCAGGAGCAACAATAATCGAGGCTTCGAATGACAATTCTGGAATGCTATCCTATGAAAGTGCAACATTTGCCTACGAAGAAGCAAATTTTCTGTTTTTCGGAAAATCTAATAATCCAAAACTCGATTCCAATGTTCGATACATTAAAATGCATGGTCGAAAAATCTACGAATTCGCTTTGAGCAAAGTTCCACAAGCCATGAAAAGTTGCTTAAACAAAAGCGGAATCGACATCAAAGACGTAAAAAAAATCTTAATTCACCAAGCAAACGAAAAAATGGACGAAGCCATTGTTAAAAGATTCTACAAACTTCATGACCAAAAAATGCCCGACGGAATCATGCCTATGAGTATTCACAAACTCGGTAACAGTAGCGTAGCAACGATTCCGACACTCTACGATTTACTACTCAACAAAAAAATCGATAACCAACAAATTCAAAAAGGTGACATTCTCATTTTTGCATCTGTTGGAGCCGGAATGAATGTCAATGCTTTTGTTTACCGACACTAAAAAATGCTTTTTAGGAGCCAATCCAACTGTCCACGTCAAGTCCTCGCATAAAAATGTGTTTTTCTAAGCTCCAAAAGTGCTTCCTACAGCCGCATTTTGAAGCTAACAAAAACTACCTTTTTTTGCTTTGGGCTTTTTGTTTCCATTTGGGCTAAAAAAAATTTAAAATTTCAGGTTTAAAGTTTATTTTTGTTTCAGTATTGGTAAACTTCAAACCCAAAACTTTAAACTCTTTTAAATGTACGAAAAAACATTTCCAAACAAACGATTCAAACTCACATTAGAGTTTCTTCAAAAACATGTTACACCATCAGAAACTATTTTGGATCTTGGAGTAGAAAATCCATTTTCAAAAATCATGAAGCAAAACGGATTTTTGGTCACAAACACAACTGGTGAAGATTTAGACGAAAATCAACAATCCATTAAAGCGTCAACCCAAACCGTGACAACTGCATTCGAAATTTTTGAACATTTATTAAATCCATATACAATCTTAAGAGAAATAAAATCAGAAAAATTATTTATTTCAATTCCACTTCGACTATGGTTTTCGCCAGCCTATCGCAGCAAAACAGATTTGTGGGACAGACACTATCATGAATTTGAGGATTGGCAACTCGATTGGCTTTTAGAAAAAACGGGCTGGAAAATAATGGATAGACAACAATGGACTAATCCGGTTAAAAAATTTGGAATACGACCATTTCTGCGACGATTCACCAAAAGGTATTATATTGTATATGCAGAAAAAAAACATAAACAATAAAAAATTTATAAATAATTAAAAATAAAACGTACTTTTAGGCATTGATAATTCTAAATTTTATTAAAAAATAATATGGTTTTTGAAGTAACGCAATCGCTCGCAATAACAATGCATGGTTTTCAAAACATTTTGAAAACCAGGTTTAATGTAGAATTCTTAGCCTTGAACAAAGATGAAAATAAACGTGTTTTTGGCATAAAAAAGAAAAAATTTCCAAATATTCCTGCTTTTGATGATAGTTTTTCGGAGATAATAGAAGAGTTAGATCTTTATATTTATCCTATAGAAATTGAAACAGATTTAGAAGGTAATTTTTTAGAAATATTAAATTACAACAAGTGGCTTAAAAATTGGGAACTAAAAACAGAGTCGATTCATCTTAAATTCCAAGATTCTCAAAATGCTAAAAACATTAGAAACAACTATTTTGAAACTCTGAAAGATAAACAAAAATTCATCGAGAATAGGTTTAAAGAACCTTTTTGGAATCTACTTTTTTTTAATCCGCCCTTGGATAAAGCAAATAGTCAAGATCTTGGAACGTCTCTAAATTGGAATTTAATGTCCATTGGCCTTTTGAATTGCATTGGAAGAACAGAATTAAAAAACACTTCATCTGAAGAAGTTGTCATTTATTTTGAATCTAGACAAAAAATCTCGGAAGAAATAATTGAAAAACTTAAAACTAAAACTAATCTAAAAGATATTAATTGGGAGGATTTGAAAACAAATTTACAAGTTGGAGCAACATTTAATACTTTTGAGAAAAAAGTTAAAAGCAAAAAAGCATTGTTCGAATTGATTATAGAAGGAGGATTTTCGTATGTAGAAGAAACAGTTATTAATTTC
>JAYWEG010000308.1:0-6796 GCA_043779445.1 Bacteroidota bacterium | reverse complement strand
ATATCATTACTTAATTTGTTCAAATCATTATTATCAAACGCATCATCCATTTGATAATAACAAGCAAAATCAAAGGCAGCACTATTGGCTCCATTTGCCCAAGTTTCGATTGCGGCTGCGTTTCCGTCCCAGAATTCTCCAACAGAAAAACCTCCAACATTGGTGTTCCAATCATTGACAACCCAAGATCCAAAACCTTTAACATAATCAAAGCGCCAACCATCGTATTTCATGGTATTTTTATAATACTTCCCTACTCCATCGGCTCTTTTGTATAACCAATCTTGAACATATGGTGTTTTATGACTCAAATCTGGGTAACCACCAAAAGCACCTTCGTCATTATTTGCATACGAATTTTTATAGAAATCATTATATGATCGTTTGAATTTTCCCGAAGCTATACCGTTAAAATTTGTATAGGTGTTGGTTCCAGTGTATGGATTTGCTTCGGATTGACCACCACTGTTATGATTAATTACTATATCTGCATAAACTTGAATATTTTGAGCATGTGCGTTTGTAATTAATGAAGTTAATTCGGTTTTGGAACCAAAACGTGTTTCAAGAGAGCCGTTTTGATTGAAATCGCCAAAGTCAAAATAATCTGTTGGATCATAACCCATCGAAAAGGCTCCGTTTTGACATTTTTGAGATGGAGGTAACCAAATAGCTCCTATTCCTGCATTTCCCCAATCTGTAACTTTCGTATTAATTGTGTTCCACCAATTTCCTCCAGCGGGACAATCCCAATAGAAAGCTTGCATCATTACACCGCCGCCCGGATTAGTAACATATTTTTGATTTGAAAAATTAGAAGATTTTCCTGTGTTAAACGGAGCTCCATCGTGATTTGTGATCTGAACTACTTTGGATTGATTTGTGAACGATGAATTTTCAAGTTTTTCATCTTTTGAACAAGAATAAAATCCAGTAAATAGACCTATAAATGCGAATTTAATAATTTTGTTTTTCATAATTTAATTTGGTTTGGTTGGTTGATTTTTACGAAATATTTAAATTTCGAATGATAAATTTATGAAAAAATCAATACTAAAAACACTATATCGATTTCTTAGGGATACGAAATCGATATAGTGTTAAAAAGTTTTTAATATTTTAATGGAAATTCAGTTTATTTATAAAACAGATCGTCTTATTAAACTATTAAATAATCTGTAACCTAATTTTGATCGAAGTAATTTCATGGCATTCGCATCGAAACCAATTGTGAATCTTTTAAACTTCTTGGGTGGATTATTTGCAATTTCAAGAATTTTTTTTGTTATCGAAGGCAATAAATTCTCATTTTTAGCACTTTTTTTATGAAGTAAGGCTGTAATTTTATCCATTAGAATATTATAAGAATCAATCGAAGAACGTTCGGATTTTGTAACGTTTTTTTGAAAATTAGTATTAACATTTCCAAATTGAACGGTACAAACGCTAATATTGAAATCGAGTAATTCATATGCCATACATTCAGAAAAACTTTCTACCGCTTTTTTAGTCGAATGATAAAAACTTCCTAAAGGTAAATTCACCAATCCAGCAACGGATGAAATATTGATAAAAGTTCCAAAATTTTGATTTCTAAAAACAGGAATAAACGCTCTACAAATCTTTACTACGCCCAGCCAATTTACATTTACAATGCTATTTATTTTTGAATCCTCTGATAGTTCTACAAAACTCCTATAGCCAATGCCTGCATTATTAATAACTACATCTATTGATTGAAAATCTTTAAGAATTTGTTTTTTTGCTTTTTCGATACTTTCTGAAGAAGTTACATCTAAAAAATACGAATGTATATTTGGTAATCGCAACAATCTACCTTCTTCTAAACAAGTCATTGTTGCAATTACATTCCATCCGTTTTTCTCAAAAACTAGAGCTAATTCTTTCCCTAATCCTCCAGATGCACCAGTTATGAGTACGGTTTTCAAATTTAATTCTATTTAGATTGCAAATAAAGTTGAATTTAACCAAATATGTGTCTAAAAAATAAATTTTAATAAAAAAATTAATCGTTATTTTCTATTTGTTTGTAGGCATCGATAACTTTTTTGACTAATCTATGGCGAACGATATCTTTGTCATCTAAGTAAATTATTCCAATTCCTTCCACATCTTTGAGTACTAACAATGCTTCTTTGAGTCCCGAAATTGTTCTACGTGGCAAATCAACTTGACCAGGATCGCCCGTGATCATAAATTTTGCACTTTTTCCCATTCTAGTCAAAAACATTTTCATTTGTGAATGAGTGGTGTTTTGTGCTTCATCTAAAATTACAAAAGCATTGTCTAAAGTACGACCACGCATAAACGCAAGAGGCGCGATTTGAATGATTCCTTTCAATATATAATCTTCGAGTTTTTCGTTTGGCAACATATCCCGCAAAGCATCATAGAGCGGTTGCATGTATGGATCGAGTTTTTCTTTCATGTCGCCAGGCAAAAAACCCAGATTTTCTCCTGCTTCTACTGCCGGACGAGTCAAAATAATTTTCTTAACTGTTTTTTCTTTCAACGCTTTGACAGCCATGGCAACACCTGTATATGTTTTTCCGGTTCCTGCAGGACCAACAGCAAATACCATATCGCATTTGTTTATGGTATCAACAAGCAATTGCTGATTTGGAGTCATCGCTTTTATAATTTTTCCACCAACTCCATGAACCAAAATTTTGTCGTGATCTGCCATTTTTTGAACTTCGCGAGAATCTGTTAAAATCACTCGCTCAATAACATTAGTGTCAATAGTATTGTATCTTGTGAAATGCAACATGAGTCTGTTGAACCGATTTTCGAATTCATCTAACACTTCTTTTTCGCCATAAGCCTTGATGGTGGTACCTCGAGCTACAATTTTGAGTTTTGGATAATATTTTTTGATAGTTTCAAGATGTCTGTCTTGTGATCCCCAAAATTCTTTTGGAGCAATGTCGTGGAGTTCAATGGTTCTTTCGTTCAAAAGTGATATAATTAAATTAAAAAAATATTGTTTAAAATTGTTAGATTTGCAATCAAATTTAGTGAATTAAAAGTTTTGATTTCGATTTACTTATAAACAATTTTATGTCAATAATTACCCTAACGACCGACTTCGGATTGAAAGACCATTTTGTTGGTGCTCTCAAGGGGAAAATTTTATCTGAATTTATTGAGGCTAAAATCGTTGACATTTCTCATGATATTGATCCTTTTAATATTTCTGAAACAAATTATATCATTAGCGCATCTTATGCAAATTTCCCAAAAGGTACCGTACACATTATTGGTGTAGATTTAGAAATAAACATTGAAAACCAACATATTGCAATTGAGTGGAATAATCAATTTTTTATATGTGCAGATAACGGAATTTTGAGTTTATTAACCCAAAAAATGTTGCCTAAAAAAATGGTCTCTATCAACATTCATGATCGATTTTCTGTCAGCGCAACTGCAATAGATGTTTTTGTTAAAGTAGCCTGTCATCTTGCTAAAGGCGGATTATTGAATGTTATCGGTAAAGAAATTGAAACTCTAAAGCCAATTTCAGAATTGCAACCTACTATTTCTGAAGATGGAAAAACACTAAAAGGGATTGTGATTTACATAGACCATTATGGAAATGCAGTAACAAATATTTCAAAAAAAACTATCGAAGATCATTCAAAAGGAAGAAGTTTTGAAATAAATTTTAAAAATAAAAACATAAAAACCATCTTTGCAAAATATTCCGACATTGGTAACTCTGGAAAATATCCTTTGAAACATTATGAAGGACAAAAAATGGCGGTTTACAATGAAGCACGTTTTATAGAAATTGCCATTTTTAGAAGTAATCCATCCACTGTTGGCTCAGCAAATAGTTTGTTAGGGTTGACCTATAGAGATGTAATTTCGATAGTTTTTTTATAATCTATATTTTAATTTATAATCAGTGAAAATATAATGTTTGTTAGAATTGTAAAAATGGTTTTTAATGAAGAAAATATTCCAGCATTCTTGGAAAACTTCGAAATAAATAAAGAAAAAATACGAAACTCCAACGGAAATCGTTTGTTAGAGTTATATCAAGATAAAAATGACAGGTGTATTTTTTTTACCTATAGTTACTGGGAAACCGAAAATGATTTAGAAAATTATAGAAAATCAGCTCTTTTTGGAGAAGTTTGGAAATTTACTAAAACACTGTTTAAAGAAAAACCCGAGGCTTGGTCAGTCGAAAAATTAGTAAGTTTGGCTTGATTTTGTTTAAAATTTTAAAGTTGTTTAATTTAGTTTAAACAGTTTTAAACAAACTTAAACCAAATTAAACAACCTTAAAATTAAATATAAATATATGAAAGCAATAGCATTACGAGAAATAAAATCTTTTTTTGGTTCACCAATTGGCTATTTAGTCATTGCAATATTTTTAATCATAAACGGACTATTTCTATGGGTTTTCGACGGGCAATACAATATCTTGAATTCGGGATTTTCAGACATGAGTCCCTTTTTTACTCTTTCTCCATGGATTTTAATTTTTCTAATTCCTGCTGTGACTATGCGAAGTTTTTCTGATGAAAAAAAACTAGGAACTATGGAACTTTTGCTCACAAAACCATTGAGTATTTGGCAAATCGTGAACGGAAAATTTCTTGGATCCATGCTTTTAATCGTAATTGCAATTATACCTACCTTAATATATGTATATGTAATTTCAAGCATGGGAAATCCCGAAGGTAACATCGATTTAGGAAGTACTATGGGTTCGTATTTTGGACTTCTATTTTTAATTGCAAGTTATACCGCAATTGGAATTTTTACTTCAACATTCTCAGAAAATCAAATAGTGGCCTTTATATTTTCGGTATTTTTATGTTTTATTTTCTATTTTGGATTTCAAGGAATTTCGCATTATGTAAAGGCAATCGAAAACGGAATTGCATCATTGGGAATGGATTATCATTTCAAGAGCATGAGTCGCGGAGTCATTGATACACGTGATATTTTGTATTTTGTAAGTGTTACTTTTCTGTTTCTTTTAGGCACTGTTTACAAACTTAAATCTTCTAAATTATAATGATCCATAATTCAAAAAACATTCAGAATCTTTTGATTATAATTGCTGTCGTAATCAGTATAAATCTTCTTGGAAACTACTTTTTTCATCGTTTTGATTTAACTCAAGACAAACGCTACACTCTTTCTCAAACCTCATTGGATATTGTCAAAAAAATAAATGATCCTTTGTACATCGATGTTTATTTAGATGGAGAATTTCCTGGAGAATTTAAAAAATTACAAAACGAAACTAAGCAATTATTAGAAGAATTCAAAGCAACAAATTCAAATATAATATTTCAATTTATCAATCCACATGAAAACGAAGATGCTAATCTTGGAAAATCTAAAGAATTGGTCGGAAAAGGTTTAATCCCAATAAACATTACCGTTGACGATAAAGGAAAGCAAACTCAAAACATGGTTTTTCCTTGGGCAATTGCTCGATACAAAAACAAAGAAATAAAAATTCAGTTGCTCAAAAACATGATTGGAGCTTCTGTTGCTGACAAAATTGTGAGTTCAGTTCAACATTTAGAATATGCTTTTGCAAACGCAATAAATACGGTTTCACAAAAAAAACAAAAGAAAATTGCCGTTCTAAAAGGTAATGACGAATTACCCGATTTGTTAATGGCAGATTTTATAAAAGAAGTTAAAAACAACTATTTCATAGGAACTTTTACCTTGGATTCTGTTGCAAAAAAACCAGTCGAAACACTAAAGTCTCTCAAAAATTATGATTTGATTGTGATTGCAAAACCACAAGAAAAATTCTCTGAAGCAGAAGTTCAAGTTCTGGATCAATATATTATAAATGGCGGAAAAACACTTTGGATGTTAGATTTTGTTCATGCCGAAATGGATGATTTAAACCAAAACGGCTCCACTTTAGCGGCGCAAAACGATTTGGGATTGAACGAACTATTTTTTAAATATGGAATTAGAATTTATCCTGGTTTAGTAAAAGATGAGCAATCAATACCAATTAAATTAGCCACAGGCGAACCGGGAAGTAAAACTGAATATCAACAATATATATGGAAATTTTCTCCTTTTATATATCCAGAAACCAGCCATCCGATTGTAAAAAACATGGAAGGTATTAAATTTGAATTTGCAAATCCGATTGAATTATTGAAAAATAATTTAAACAAAACAGTTCTGTTGCAATCTTCAAAATACTCAAAAATGGTTGCAGCTCCAGCCCAAATTAATTTAAGTATGGTTGAAGAAAAAACAAATGCTTCAGAATATTTAAACAATGGTTTTATACCTGTTGCTGTTTTAATTGAAGGTAAATTTACCTCGATGTTACAAAATAGAGTCTTGCCTTTTGACGATAACTCATTTTTAAACAAAAGTAAAAACAACAATAAAATGATTGTGGTTTCTGATGGCGATATCATTAGAAACCAGATAGATAAAGACGGAGTTCCATTAGAACTTGGTTTTGACAAATGGACAAACAATCAATATGGAAACAAAGAATTTGTCTTGAATTGTGTCAATTATTTACTAGATGATAACGGATTAATCAATATTAGAAGTAAAGAAGTTGATATTCCAACTTTAGATAAAGAAAAAGTACACGAGGAATACTCTAAAAATCAATTCATTGCAGTTGGTTTACCATTAATTACTTTAGGAATTTTCGGGTTTGTGTTTACTTATTTAAGAAAAAGGAAATACGCAAAATAGCTAGTTTTTTTGAAAACAGATTTTTAATTCGTAATTTTTAATTTTTAATTTTTAA
>JAYWEG010000307.1:0-2750 GCA_043779445.1 Bacteroidota bacterium | reverse complement strand
AAAAAGAAACTATCGATTCAGGTACTACAAAACTAGATTTAGGTAACTATCCAATTGGAATTTATTTAATGAAAGTGACTAATGAGAATTATGAAACAAAAACCTTGAAGTTAGTAAAACAATAAATTAAATAAAAAAAGGTAGTAGTTTTTTATTGAGAAGTGACTTCGAGAAATCGAGGTCATTTTTTTTATGTACTATTCAAATTTAAATGAATGTCGGTTTTTTAGCCCTGACAGCAGTGGAAAGCCCGGAATTTAAAAAGCTAATTTTTCTTGACAAAAAACAACGACCAACGGAAGTTGATTTTTTGGCTTAGAAAAATAGCTTTTTAAATGAGGACTTGTAGCGAATGGCAGGATTGGCTCCTGAAAATTTTATTTGTTATTGTCAATTACATAATTTAAAACTTTGGTCATTAAATGCACTCGATCTTTGCCTGTAACATTGTGTTTGTGCATTGGATAAGCAAAAAAATCGACTTGTTTTTCAGCTTCGATAAACTTTTTTAGTAAAGCATAATTGTGTTGCATAACCACAACATCGTCTGAAGTTCCGTGAATTAGAAGTAATTTTCCTTTGAGATTTTTAACATAATTTAATGTACTGGCTTCGTCGAAACCTTTTTGATTTTCTGCTGGCGTATCCATATATCGTTCGCCATACATTGTTTCGTAATATTTCCAATCGGTAACTGGACCGCCTGCAACAGCAACTTTAAAAACGTCTGGTTTGCGCAACATTAATGATGTTGTCATGAATCCGCCATAGCTCCAACCGTGAACTGCGAGTCGATTTCCGTCAACATAAGGCAATGATTTTAAGTAATCTATGCCTTTTATTTGGTCGTCGATTTCGTTTTTTCCGCAATTTCCGTGTATTACACTTTCGAATGTAAATCCTCGATTGTCCGATCCTCGATTGTCAACTGTGAACACCAAATAACCTTGTTCTGCCATCCAATACATCCAAAGATTGGCGCCATCAAGATAAGAATTTGTTATCATTTGTGCGTGTGGACCGCCATAAACATAAACCAAAACTGGATATTTTTTTGTAGCATCAAAATTGCTTGGCTTGATTAATCTTGTGTATAAATCGGTAATTCCATCGGCAGATTTTATTGTTTTTATTTCTGATGTTCCAATTTCGTAACCTTCGTATTTATTTTTGCTTTCTAATAATAAAGTTGATTTTAGATTTTTATCATACATTAATGACTTAGATGGAGTTGAATGATTCGAATATTCATCGAAAAAATTGTTTCCATCTGATGAAATGGATACATTATGAACGCCTAAATCTTTGGTAATTAAGGTTTGCTTTCCTTTCAAATCTACTTTATAAACCAACATATTTATTCCAAATTCTCCAGTAGCTTTGAAATAAATTTCGGTTCCTGTTGTGTTTGCACCAATAATTTCTCGAACAGGAAATTTGTTATTGGTTAGTTGTTTGATTAATTTTCCGTCTATCGAATAATAATACAATTGCTGAAAACCGTCTTTTTCTGAAAACCAAACGAAATTATTTGAAGTTTTATTTGGAAAAAATGCATCGTGTTCTGGCTCGACCCAAGCATTGTTTTTTTCATTGAGAATAGTTCGAACAAATGCACCAGAATTGGCATCGTAAACATTCAAACTCATATCGTTTTGACCACGATTTAATTCGGCAATTAAAACAAATTTTTCGTCTGGCGACCAAGATAAATTGGTTAAATAATCATCAGGAATGCCTGATTTAGGGTTTATAAAAATTGTTTTTTTATTGGATAAATTAAAAATTCCAACACGTGGTTTCTCGGATTTTTGTCCAATCATTGGATATTTTATTGAAACTAATTTTCCAGGTAATTCGTTAGAATCTAGCAACGGATAATCGGCAACATCGGTTTCGTCTTTTTGATAAAATGCTAAAAAACTGGCCATTGGCGACCAAAAAATGCCACCAGAAATTCCGAATTCGCTCCGAGAAATGGTTTGTCCCGAAACTATATTTTTATCAGAATTGTTGGTTACAGTAACTTTTTCTTTGTTTTTATTAAAGAAATACAAATTGTTATTCTCTGTAAAAGCAATATTTTCTTTAGATGCATCGAATGTTGCATTCTCAAAAGTATCTGATAATTCTTGAGTTAATTTTCCGGATTTGGTTGCTAGATTATATTCGTAATATTTCAAACCATTGGAAATTGTAAAAATATTTGAATCTTTGAATTCAATTCCAAAAAATGATTTTAAATCTGAACCTAAATTTTTATTCAAATCTGACAATGAAATAACTTCTTTGGTTTTATTGTCTGATGAATTTGCAGTCAATAATTTCGTCCATTTTTCAGAACAATAAATGTAGTTATTTGAATTTGGAATCCATTGAAAACCCAGCATTTTATCCGCGCCAAATTTTCGACTTTGTTGTAAAACTGATTCTTCAAGCGTGATTTTTTTGGCTTGCGAAAATGTTGAAATGGATATTGATAAAGTAATAAATAGAAATAAAGTATTTTTCATTTTGAATTGTTTTTTTAATAATGATATCTGCAAGAAGCGATAATTATTGTTTCGTCTAGTATTGTATAAACCAGTCTGTGTTCTGAGTCAATTTTTCTAGACCAAAATCCTGTCAATTGATGCTTTAATGGTTCGGGATTTCCAATTCCTTCAAACGGTGTTCTTAATGAAGATTTAATTAATTCGTTAATTCTTTTTAATTTAGATTTATCATTTTGTTGCCAATATATATAATCT
>JAYWEG010000306.1:0-2764 GCA_043779445.1 Bacteroidota bacterium | reverse complement strand
TTGATAACTTATATGAGAACCGATTCTGTGAATTTGTCGAAAGACGCCATGGAAGCCGCTGCCGCAGAAATTACAAAATCATATGGTAAGGAATTTTCGAAACCAAGAACATTTGTCAATAAAAGCAAAGGTGCACAAGAAGCCCACGAAGCCATTCGCCCGACTGATATGTCACGCCACACGGTAGATATCGATAGAGATCAAGCCCGTTTATATGATTTAATCTGGAAAAGAACATTAGCATCTCAAATGTCTGATGCCGAATTAGAACGAACCAATGTTAAAATCGAAGCTAACAATCATTCAGAAATTTTCACGGCATCGGGCGAAGTAATTAAGTTCGAGGGTTTCTTAAAAGTTTATCTCGAAGGAAATGATGAAGATGACGAAGAGCAAGAGGGAATGCTTCCTGCAATGAAAGTCAACGAAAAATTGGCAAACAATTATATTACTGCAACCGAGCGTTATTCTCGTGCTGCCGCAAGATATACTGAAGCATCATTAGTAAAAAAACTGGAAGAATTAGGCATTGGTCGTCCGTCGACTTATGCACCAACAATTTCGACAATCATCAACAGAAATTACGTAGAAAAAGGGACACTTGAAGGTCAAGAACGCAATTATATCCAAATTACTTTGCAATCGGGCAAAGTAGGGGAGAAGTTACTAAAAGAAAATACAGGTTCCGATAAAGGAAAACTTGTTCCTACGGATATTGGTACAATTGTAACCGATTTCTTGGTTAAAAATTTCAATAATGTTTTAGATTATAATTTTACTGCTAAAGTCGAACAAGATTTTGATGAAATTGCAGAAGGAAATGTCAATTGGACAAAGATGATGCAAACTTTTTACGACGAGTTTCATCCAACCGTAAAAAATGTAGAAGCCAACGCCGAAAGAGAATCTGGCGAAAGAATTTTGGGAACCGATCCAAAATCGGGTAAACCAATTTCTGTTCGTTTAGGAAAATTTGGACCAATGGCTCAAATCGGAGCAGCCGATGATGAAGAAAAAACATTTGCAAGTTTGTTGAAAGAACAAAACATAGGAAACATTACTTTAGAAGAAGTATTGAACTTGTTTTTGCTTCCAAAAAATTTGGGTGTATATAAAGGAGAAGAGGTTGAGGTTTCGAATGGTCGATATGGTCCATTCATTCGCTTTGGTGCCATGTTCGTTTCTTTACCAAAAGGCGAAGAACCATTAAACGTTGATTTAGAAAGAGCCCAAGAATTAATCGATGAAAAAACACTTGCCGATGCACCAGTTGCGGTTTACAAAGGCGAAGGCGTTCAAAAAGGTACAGGTCGTTTTGGACCTTTCTTGAAATGGAACGGAATGTTTATCAATGTCAGCACGAAATATAATTTCAATAATTTATCGCAAGACGAAATTGAAACTATAATTGAAGATAAAATTCAAAAAAACATAGACAAAGTTTTGCACAACTGGGAATCTGAAGGAATTTTGGTTCAAAAAGCACGTTGGGGAAGATCAGAAATTTTGAAAGGTAAAATCAAAATTGAATTGAGTAAAGATGTCGATGCAACAAAATTAACACTTGCCGAAGTTCAAGAAATGATTGCCAAGAAAACACCTGCGAAAAAAGTTGCCTTAAAAAAAGCAACAACAACTAAAAAACCAGCGGCGAAGAAAATAGTTGCAAAGAAAAAATAATATATGGCTTTAGATTTTCTAACACCATTAGATTCCGAAATTCTAGATTTTGTGAGCAATTTGTCTTCGCAACACTTGGGAAGCAAAATCGTATTTCATACCAAGGATGATTTTCCGAATATCAAGAAAATAAAAATTGCTATTATTGGAGTTCTTGAGAATCGTGGCGATTCAAATGCAATCGAATATGTTAATTTAGATTACATTCGAAAAGAATTTTACAGCCTTTATCCCGGAAATTGGAATGCTTCGATTGCAGATTTAGGGGATTTATTACCTGGCGAAACAATTGCAGATACTTATTTTGCATTACTTAAAGTCACTTCTTTTTTATTAAAAAATAATGTTATTCCGATAATTATCGGAGGATCGCAAGATTTAACCTATCCAATATACAGGTCTTATGACGATTTAGAGCAAATGGTTAATTTGGTTTCAATAGATAGCAAGTTTGATTTTGGTAGAGAAAATCAAAATTTAACTTCGAATTCATATTTATCAAAAATAATTGCAGACGAACCAAATAATTTGTTTAATTTTAGCAATATAGGATACCAAACTTATTTTAATTCACAAGAAGAAATAGATTTAATAGATAAATTATATTTTGAGGCCTATCGATTAGGAGAAATAAGTATTGATTCTAGTATTGCAGAGCCCATTTTTCGTGATGCAGATTTAATTAGTTTAGATTTAAATTCCGTAATGTCTTCTTATTCGGGAAATTTTACTACTTTTATATCCAACGGATTTACAGGTAAAGAAATTTGCGTTTTGTCAAGATACGCAGGATTAAGCGATAAAGTTTCTTGTTTTAGTATTTTTAATCATAATAATACTATACAGGAATCAGTACTAATTTCGCAAATAATTTGGTATTTTATTGAGGGTTTTCATTTACGCTCAAATGAATATCCTTTTGGAAATAAGGAAAAGTACATTAAATATATTGTTACTTTAGACGAAGATTTAATTTTTTATAAGAGTAATTTGTCAGATAGATGGTGGATTGAGATGACTTTTTTAAACCCAAACAACAATAATTTAAAAAAAACAACGTTGTTTCCATGTGACCATAAAGACT
>JAYWEG010000305.1:0-2771 GCA_043779445.1 Bacteroidota bacterium | reverse complement strand
TCAAGAACCTCTTGACGACATGGCAGAATCCAACTATGGGCAACAAGTGAGTTTATTCGGCCAAGATATAAAAACTATTGCGCCGCTAATTGATACCTTAGTAAATTTAGTAACTCGAGTTAATTTAAATAGTTCGTGTCAACGTGGTCCAGATATTTTTCCGTTCACGGGTCGAAAAGATTCTGCTGTTGGAACTTTGAGTATTTATGATGCTTTACGCTCGTTTTCTATTAGAACTTTTGTGGCTTCTAAAGATAACGAATACAATAACGAAATTTTGCAAGCCTTATTAAACAACAAGGAATCAAACTTCATAAATACTGATTATATTTTGTAGGTATTCTTAAAAAAATTAAAATATTCATTTTACTTTAATTGGGAATAATATTAGTATCCTCTTTTTTGTCTCTATTCAACAAATTTGGATTTTCTTTTGCCAATTTATTTTTAGTCGGAATTTTGTAATTGAGCGTGAAACCAAATCTTCTAGTGTCGTATTTGTTTTCTACAAACAATGGTGTTTCAGAAGGAGAAATTCCTTGTTTGTTGAGGTTAAACAAATCATCAAAACTAACAGAAACTGATAATTGATTCTCTAAAAATTTCTTAGAAAAACTAAAATCCAAACTTTGATTGAATGGTTTTGTGCTTCGAAAATAGAAATAGTTTCCACCTGTAGTATTCGTGCTAAAATTAGTCACGAATTTAATTTCTTTAGGTAAAAGAATTTGCGATGATAAATTAAAAAACCAAATTCCATTGGCGTCTAAATTTGGAATTTGATATTTTTGATATCCTGCATAGATATATAAAAAATTGATTTTATCTGGGTTAAAATCCATTTTCATAGTTTCGGTAAGACCTTTTGTAAAAATCATATACGGCAACGGAAGACCAATATTTACATTATGAATCTTAATTTCATTGATGTTGACTGTTAAATTTGAAATGAAATTCCCGTTTAATAAAATCCTATTTATAACTTGATTTTTTGCAGCACTCAAGCTATATCCAACTGTTGCATAATCAAACGCTGAAATTTTAATTTCATAATTATCAAAAATTGTAGGCTCTAATTGTGGGTTTCCAACGGTTTGAAAATTCTGATTTTGATAACTCGTATTGTTTGGATTTAAAGATGTTGTGCTGGGTAAACTAATTTTTTTGTTATAGTTTAAATTCAAGAAAACTTGTTTAGAAAAATTATACTGCACACTTGCATTGGGGAAAATACGAAACTGCTTGAATGGAATCAAATCTCCAGAATTTGTTTTTCCAGAAATATTGTAATCCTCGGCTCTGGCTCCGACAATAAAGTCAAAATTTTTATAACTTGTTTGTATTTCGGCAAATCCTGCAATTGTTTTTCTAGTATAACTCAAATTTGTAAATCCTAAATTTTTTGTTCTAAAATATAATTTATCAACAAGAGTTCCTGCAGTAATTTTTCCTTTTTCTAAAAAATTTATCGCTTGCGAATAATCGATCTTGAAATTCAAATAATCTTGCAAAGAAGAATTATCTAAACCTATAACATTTGAAGTTTGAGATTTCAAATTAAAATCGGTGTTGTTTATGGAATAATTTAATCTGACATCTAATTTTTTGTTCGTATCTTCAAAACGTTTTTGATAGGTTGCCACAGCATCTTGACGTAATGTTTTTGTTTTGCTAGCATCGGAAGACACAAAACCAAATCCGTTTCCTAAAATCAGTGCATCACTATTTCCTGAATTTATATCGTAGTTCAACAAAAATCTGTCTTTCTTGAAATCGAAAGTTAAGGCAGATTTTGCATAAATAGTTCGGTTAATTCGATCGGTATCCGTTTCAGACAATTTTGTAACTAAATTATTTTCGTCTTTGGTAATTTTGGACAAGATAAAACTTTCTCTATAATTTTGTCCTAAATTAAGTTGCCATCCAAAGTATCTATTTTTGGCATTTAGTAGAATACTATTGTTGAATCGTGATCTAAATTTGTCGTAGTTCGTGAAATTAAATCCATTACTGTAGGTGGCGCTCAAATAGTTTTTAGCTGTTTTACTGGTGATGATATTGATGATGGCTCCTCCAGAAGTTGCAGGAAATTCTGCGCCTGGTTGTGTAATGACTTCGACTTTTTCGACTGCATTTGCTGGCATTCCTTCAAGATAAGCATTCAATTCATTTGAGGTAATATTCAAAGGTCTACCATCTAAATACACATCGAGTTGTTTGCCTTGATACATCATTCCAGCTACATCCGAAATAATTAAACCAGGCAATTTTTTTAATCCTTCGAGAACAGATCCCGAGTTGAGTTGCGCTTGACTAGCAAAATCAAAAATTGTTCTGTCGGCTTTTTGCTCGATTGCCTTTTTTGTTTTGGTGATGGTAACTTCGTTAAGTTTTGTGGGATCTTTTGGAGTTTCTTGAGCAGAAATTGAAAAAATAGTTGTAAAAAATAATAGTGTAGGAAATAGAAATTTCATTTAAAGTAATTTTGTTTTTTATAATAGACTTCAAAGTATTGGATTTGTTACACGTTTTATAAAAATATAATATTAATCCACAATCCACAACAAAACTGGTCTTGTACTTGCTTGCAGTTTTGCATCTAAAACTGTCATAAACTCATTCGAAACTGCTGGACAACCCCAACTCAAAGGGGTAAAATCTGGAAAAACTTCGTGATCCACAATGGCTTCCCAAGAATGTAAAACAGTTACCCGCTCAATAGAATTTGCATTGCTTTTTTCGAGTCCATGGAGCCAATATTTTACATGAAT